>JAFYPJ010000006.1 GCA_017547545.1 Clostridia bacterium
CTTATGGGGTTCCCTTCTGCTTTTGGCAGGCGGTATATTCTATACCGTAGGTATAATATTCTATGCAAAAAAGAAGATCAGATACATGCATTCAATATGGCATATATTTGTAGTTTTAGGCAGTGTATCAATGATCTTTTCCGTACTGTTTTTCTTAATTAAATAATTCGAATAAAGGCAAGGTAATTTTTGTCTCCTTGCCTTTAAACTGTCGAAAAACTCGGTCGGGCGTTAGGTATAGATTATCCGTACTCAACTTAAATGTAAAAGGCACTCAAAACGAGTGCCTTTTATTTGTATGGAATTTTCCACCTTGTGAGATTAAAATCAAGTTAATAATCAAAATCAAGAGGCGGAATCGGCTGCATCAGTTTGCCGTTATTTGTTGAATTTAAAGGAATAGATACTTGCGTTCTTTAATTCAAATGTAAGAGTTACCGGAACTCCCTGGAAGTCAGCAACATTGCCGTCCTTGAAAATAACATTGTAATCAGCGCTGTCTGCCGAGAACCAATCACTTGTAATAGCATTGCCGCTGAAATCAGAAAGTGTTACTCTCATTGAATTTGCGGTAGCGCAGTTAATTGCAAGAGATGAACCTTCAAAGGTGAAGGGTTTTGTAACCATTGTACTTCCGGAAGCCGTACCGAGAACAGCTCTGAAACCGTCAAGACGCATTGTGTAACGGTAAAGAACAGAACAATTCTTTGATGAGCTGTGTTCTGCCATATAAAGTGACATTTCATTTTCACCTGTCTGGATCATACCAACAGCAGGATAACAGTCACCGTGGCCGTATACTTCGGGAAGGTTAGGAGAAATAAATGCATTGCCGTATCTCTTCCAATTCAAAAGATCACGGCTGCACATAAGAAGTGCTTCTGTGGTTACGGGTTCAAGAGTAAACTTGGTAGGAAGACCAACATAAAGATCGTCTGCACGGAAATAAGGTGTAATACAGTTTGTGTACATCTGATAGTCGATGTTGTCAGAGTATTTGATCGGAACGGGTACAGACCAGTTTATGCAGTCAACACTTTCTGAATAACGGATATCACGGCTGATCTTTGTGGGATTATTTGCAACATAGTCTTTATCAAGGTTATAATTACTGCCTTCATGGAATCCGCGTACAAAGGCAACATACTTACCCCTTGCTTCATCCCAATACATTGTGTTAAGGGTGTCAAAATAACATCCCTGGGTTGCAGTAGGTGTGGTCATCATGGTACTCTCGTAGCTTCCAAAGGGGAAATAATCACCCTGGTCATATCTCGAATACTGAAGGAAGAGACCGTCGCCCCACTGACCGTAAACACCCTTCCAACGCTGACCTGAAGGACAGTTGGGATTGGTATCATAGAATACAAAGAGGTTATCGGGACGAGCCATTTCATCGGTAACGATGTTACTTGCACCGCCTTGAGATGTATTGGTGTAAAGGCTGGGACGAGTCCATGTAATACCGTCTTTACTTTCTATATAGCACATACGACGGGTATAACCTGAATTTGAGGTTGCCTTATAATACATTCTGTATGTACCGTCGGGAGCCTGAGAAATGTTATGATAAACAGTATTGTAGGATTCATAATCCTTATTAAAGGTAAATACAGCTTCCTTTTTTACAAGAGAGCCAAATCCGTAAACGGTATTACTTGAAGAAGTATCGATCATATAGTTATCTATGAAAAGCTGTCGGCTGTCACCGATATCTATAGCGTCAACATACTGTTCTTCAACCTTAACGGTATAGTAATTATAACTTTCGTCTGTATACTGAACAACAAAGGTATATGTACCGGGAGCAAGAGAAACTCTAACATAACCGTCAACAACCTCTGTGTTTTTAATGGTAACACAGTCTGCGGCTGCCTTGATTTCGGATGAGGTGGAATAAACACCGCTTGCATATCTTATTACCTGAAGACCGTTAAGGTTACCGATAACAACAGTATTTTTGAGCTGCTGGAAAGAAGGAACCTTTTTAGCAACATTATACTTGTACATAACAACATATCCGTTGTTATACTGAATACCGATAGTTACGGTGCCGTCCTCACGGTACTGAATGGTATAATCGGTTTTACCCTTAAGATCAGATTTACCGGAGAAGGAACGCTGACCTGCTGCGCGTTTGATTTCACCGGGAGTTGAGTATTCACCGTAAGCGGTACGAAGAACCTTTACACCATCAAGATTTGAAAGCTTAACCTGTAAGCCGTTATTCTGGAATAAGGGCTCTACAACGGTAAGGTCTATTTGAGTAATAATGTTTTCTCTTTCGGTATCATTGAATCTGATGCATACGCTGTGTGTACCGGGATTGGTAACAACATATGAATAATCATGCGCGCCTGCAATTTTAGTTTCGGTTACACGAACTATCTTATTGAGATTGATTTCTGTATATGTTTTATAGTCGCCTTCCGCGATAAAGAAGTCCTTAACACCGTAGAGGTTATGTACTGTAACGGTAACACCGTCTGAAGTAACATAAGGTGTCATAACAGAAATATCAATTGTGGAAATAAATTCCTTACCGTCGGTGTTTTTTATCCAGAATGTATAAACACCGCCATCTGCCATAGTTCTCTTGAAAATTCCGTTGGTAGTGGAGTTTTTAATTATTGTACTGCTGAGATTTACACAACCGGGAGCATTCTTGATTTCGGATGCGGTTGTATAAACGCCCTGAACATAACGGATTGCAGAAATATTGTCGGCTAATGTAACAAATACATCATAACCACCTTCTGCATATACATAAGGAACGCTAAGTGCAGGAACAACCTTTTCTTCAAAATAATCGCAGTTTGCGCAATCCATTCGCATCAAGCCGTTTTCGGTATCGGTAACCTCTGTTACTGTATACCAATCACCCATAGAATGGCCGCTTGTTTCATACACTTCTTTATCAAGAACAGAATTACATCTTACGCAGTATGTAGTAAGTGAACCGTTGGAAACACAGGTGGATTCAACATAAACAGGATCACCTGCGGAGTGTCCCAATGCAGGAATTGTCTGATTTTCGGTTGCAATACAATCCTGGCAATATCTCTTCATCACACCTTCTGCGGTACAGGTAGGTTCGGTAATTACCTGCCAATCACCGTAGATGTGAGGAACACCGCTGTGATTGAGAACTATACCATAGCTGTTGGAATAAATACCGTTTGTAGAGGTACCCGGAACACCGTCCGCGGTTTTAGTACAAACAGTAATATATCTGCCCCATGTATTTGTAGCACCATTTGCCATTGTATATCTGTCCATATACATAACAGATGCACGGGAAACCTTACCCTGTGTTGCAAGTGTTGTAACGGATACAGATTTACCAAGGGCGGAAATATCGCTTGAAATTAAGCTCCAGGGAATCTTAACCTCAAATCTCCAGCCGCTTTCTGTTATAGCACCTGCAGTTGTACATGAAGAGGTGATATCGCCTTCATTCACTCTTGAACGGTAAACACGAACAGAGTTATCGGCATAGATACCTATATTATACCAAGGTGTATAGTTAGCGGTGTTTCCAAATACACCGGCGGGATCCAGCATGAGTGTCATTACATCGCCGTTAAAGCCGTAATTTCTGGTAGAACCGTCATTATCAATATTGTCATACCCTGTAGATGCAACAAAGCCGTTCTGTGTATGATTATCAACGATATCAGCCGCAAAGTAAATACCGTTGGAATCATAAGCAAAATAGATCTGAGCTGTTGATGTAAGCGGATTTGTTGCCCAGAAATGACCTGTGGTTTCATCATTTACATATGCCGCAGCAGACCATTTACCGCTTGTTTCGATAGCACCGTCTATTGCAGGGCTGCTCTTTGGCATAGTTACCGAAGGGTTTTGAATTGTACCGTCCGGATAAGCAAAAAGATTAACCGGGAGGATCATCAAAACACATAGAAGGATCAAAAGAACCCTTTTGACTGTTTTCATAAAAAACTCCTAAAAATAATTATAAATTCCTCGCTTCAAATTTCATTTTACTATAATACTACACAAAAGTCAAGTAAACTCTTTATAAACAAAAGGCGGATTTACCGCCTTTTGTCATGTTATTCAACAGTTACATATTTAACTACTTTAAGTCCGTTATTGAATTCAACAATAACAGTCCATGTACCTGC
>JAFYPJ010000007.1 GCA_017547545.1 Clostridia bacterium
CAAAGGGCAGTATAATAGTGAAAGTGAGATAAAGAATGCCGAAGGTAGTGTAGGTATCAGCGCCAAGCATTATCTCTATAACAGCTATACACTAAGATTAACTTCCGGTACATATACATTCTGTGTTGTGTATGACGATGAATCTTATAATTATTACAGAATTACCGTGGAATAGAATAATAACAATAAAGAACCGAAGGACTTAAACCTTCGGTTCTTTCAGTTGATACTAAAATCTAAAATAATTTTTGGTATTATAATAACAAATATTCTCGATAAGTTTGGTGAGGGTAGCTTCATGATTGGGATATCTGCCGGATTCAACCCATGCGCCTATAAGGTCACAGAGGATACGGCGGAAGTATTCATGACGGGTGTAGGAAAGGAAGCTGCGGCTGTCGGTAAGCATGCCGAGGAATCTGCCAAGGGCAGAAAGGTTGGAAAGGGAGGTCATCTGCTCGCGCATACCGCTTTCATTATCGTTGAACCACCAGGCAGAACCCTGCATGATTTTGGGCATGCCGTCATAGGAGGTCTGGAAAGCACCAAGGAGTGCGCCTATTGCCGCGTTATCCGAGGGATTGATAGAATAGAGGATGGTTTTTGGTATACCGCCGTCGCTTTCCATTGCGCAAAGGAGCTTTGCCAATTCTGCAATGCCCGTATCCGCGCCGATAACATCAAAGCCTGTATCTCTGCCTAATTCTTTGAATTTAACTTCATTTACATTACGAAGTACACCGAAATGAAGCTGCATTACCCAACCGCGTTCACGGTATTCCTTGGCAAAGAAGCGGTTAAGGTCGGTTTTGTAAACAGCCTCTTCTTCGGGGGTAATATCCTTGCCGTTCTTTGTATAAGCTTTTAAAAAAATATCCTCTACATCCTTACGGCACTTACTTTCTGCATAAAGACATCTTGTATCTATGCCGTGATCAGCGGTGCAACAGCCAACAGAGCTAAAGTAATCAAGGCGCTCTTTATAAGCCTCTTTTAAGGAGTTAAGATCGGTTATTTTTATCCCTGAAACCTTGGAAAGGGAATCAATATATTCGCTAAATCCCTTTCTTTCGCAGTTAAGACCTGTATCGGGACGGAAAGCAGGGAGTACCTTTGTTTCAAAGCTCTTATCCTCTGCAATCTGCTTGTGATATTCAAGGGTAGAGATAGGATCATCCGTGGTACAGAGTGCCGTAACATTTGATTTTTTAATGATATCACGAACGCTCATATTACCTTCTGCCAACTTATCCGAGGTTATTTCCCATATCTTTTCTGCATTTTCTTCACAGAGTATAAGGTCACAGTCAAAATATCTCTGTAATTCAAGATGCGACCAATGATACATGGGGTTGCCGATAAGATCGGGCATAACAGAAGCAAAAGCCTTAAACTTTTCAAAATCTGAGGCGTTTCCTGTTATGTATTTTTCATCAATACCGCAGGAGCGCATTGCTCTCCATTTATAATGATCCCCGTAAAGCCAAAGCTGTGTAATATTGGTAAACACAGCGTTTTCTGCAATTTCCTTAGGATCTATATGGCAATGATAGTCTATAATCGGGAGCTTTGCAGCAATTGTGTGATATAAATATTTTGCCGTTTCGTTTGAAAGGATAAAATCCTTATCCATAAATTTTATCATTTTACATCTTCCTTTAATTTAATTACCTTATTGTACCACAAATATCCGGTAATCTCAATAATTTTGGCAAAAAATATTTGCAAAGCGGGTAAAAATATGCTATACTTAACTAAATGAAAAGAGGTGGCAATATGGCATATAAAGCGGATCAGCATTCCCATTCATATTTTTCATTTGATTCAAAAAACAATTTGGATGAAATGTGTGAAAAGGCAATAAGTATGGGCTTTGATGAAATAGCAATTACAGACCATAAGGATTTTTATATATCCGATGTACTCAAAAGATTGGAAACACCCTTTGATCATAACGCGGCTTATGCTGAAATAAGCAAAATTAAAGAAAAATATAAAGGCAAATTAAAGGTTTGTGTTGGTGTTGAATTCGGACAGCCAACAGAGGATCCTGATTTTGCAAAGGAAATACTTGCAAGTCATAATTATGATATGGTTATAGGCTCACTTCACAGCCTTTACCGTATGCCAGACTTTTATCTTCTTGATTTTTCAAAGATAACGGGAAGGCAATGTGATTTGTTTATAGAGCAATACTTTAAAGAAATAGAAGACCTTGTGGATTTCGGGAATTTCGATACCCTTGCCCACCTTACATATCCCATAAGATATATTAAGGCAGGGGGACATAATATCAATTATGAAAAGCATATTCCGCAGATCAAAAGAATATTTGCCAAACTCATCGAAAAGGGAATTGCTCTTGAGGTGAATTCTTCAGGCTACCGCCAGGGCTTGGACGGACCGTTGCCCGATTATGATATTATTAAAATATACCGCGAAATGGGCGGTGAAAATATAACTGTGGGCGGAGACGCTCACTATGTTGAGGATCTTTGCCTTAATATTGAAAAGGTTTATGAAACTCTTAAAGAAATGGGCTTTAAATACATTTGTTCTTATACAGAACGCAAAATGGAGAAAAAGGTGATATAACCGTGAAAAAGATAAGAATAATAACCCTTCTTTTGGCAATATGTATTCTTGCTTGCTCCTGTACAAAAGCAGAAGTGAAAAAAGAGGATGACGGTATTTATACTGCAGCGGAAATGGAGGGTAAATATAAAACCCAGGGCAGAACTGTTGTTTATGACGAGGGGATAGCACTTCTTTCAACTGCAGACAGCATTGAATTCAATGCCAACTGTGAGGGCAAGGTTAGTATAAATCTTATTTGCGAGGCTTTAGATGTTTCGGATGATCTTCGTGACAATCCCGAAGATTATACAGCAGCAGACTGTTATTTTACCGCATATATCGACGGTGAACGAAGCGAAACGCGGTTTAATATCAAAGAAGGTAAAGCTGAGTTTGTTTTGGCTGAAAATATAGCCAAAGGAGAGCACAATTTCAGACTTGTGCGCCAAAGCGAATGGGAGCATGGCAGAGTTTTTGTTGAAAATGTTGCTTTTACAGGCGAATTCGGCAATAAGCCTGAGGATAATGAGCTGTATATTGAATTCATCGGTGATTCTATTGCAACAGGCTTCGGAAATATTCCCGAGGTTGAATATGAATCTGATTGGGGCGGACATCCCGCATGGCAGGACGGAACAAAGGCATTTGCATATATGACAGCGCAGGATCTGGATGCAGATTACAGTGTTGTTGGTATAGAGGGTATAGGTGCATCCTGCGGATATTGGAATTTCACAATGAACGAGATATATGAAAATTATCCCAGAGTATTGGAAAAGGATTATACCTATAATCCGGAAAGAACGGCTGATATAGTGGTTATAGAGCTGCTTTCCAATGACGGTGCAAATTGGCGGGAGGCGGGGCTTACCCCAAATGACATCATAGATAAAGGTATCGAGCTTACAAAGATGGCAAAAGAAAAGCACCCCGATGCAAAAATAATATTCTCCCCCGGAGCATTCCCCCTGCAGTTTGAAGAAAAATATATCGAGGAATTCGGCGGTGAAGAAAACGGTTATTATATTATAGATCTTCCCATGAATACAAAGGGGAAATCAGGTCATCCCGATGTAGAGGGACAGAGATCAAGTGCAGATACACTTACAGCATTTATAAAGGAGATTACAGAATAATGTTTTTTGACTCAAAATATAAAACCACAGGAAGAACCATACTTACCGATGAAGGCTTAATGATGCTTTCTTCTGCGGATAGCTTTGAATTTAATGCAAACTGTGAAGATAGAGTAAGTATTTATATCACCGCAAAAGGGGAAAATACCGATGTGTATTTTACCGTATATATTGACGGTGAGCGCAAGAACCCCCGTTTCCATGTAAGTGAGGGTAAAAATGTTCTGGTACCGGTAACCGATCTTAAAAAGGGTGAGCATAATATAAAGCTGGTTCGTCAGACCGAATGGGATCGCGGCGATGTTTACATAACCGATGTTGAGATCAAGGGGGAGCTTATAGATCCACCAAAGGATAAAGAGGTTTTTATTGAGTTTGTGGGAGATTCCCTTGTAAGCGGATTTGGCAATCAGCCCAAGGAATACTCACCCATCGAATGGGGAGGAGCTTCTGCATATCAGGATGCCACAAAGGCATATCCCTTTATGATATCTCAGGCACTTGACTGTGATATCAGCGTTGTTGCGATTCAGGGGATAGGAACCTCCTGTGGCGGTTGGGAGTTTACAATGAACGAGGTTTATGAAAACTATCCCAGAGTTAATGAAAAGGATTACAGCTATTCTCCCAAGAGAAGTGCGGATATAGTGGTGGTTCACCTTTTGGGTAATGATAAGTATGAATACGAAAACCGCGGCTTTACCCTTGACTATGTTTTTGAAAAGGCAGAGGAGCTTTGCCGTATGGTAAGAGCAAAGCATCCGAATGCAGCAGTTATCTTCTGTCCTGCCGATTTCTGTGAAAAGGGCGCAAAAATGATAGAGGAAAAGTTAGGCGGTGCCGAAAACGGTTATTACAGTACTATTCTTTATATGGATGCTCTTGGTAAGGGCGCTCACCCCTCGGTGGCAGGCCATGAAAGCGCAGTTGAAGCACTTCTTCCTTTGATGAAGGATATACTTGAGAAAAAGGTAAAATGAATAATATTATCCTTATAGGTATGCCGGGATGCGGTAAATCCACCCTTGGAGTTATACTTGCAAAAACCCTTGGGTATGATTTTATAGACAGTGATCTTATCATCCAGAAAAATGAAGGAAAAAAGTTGTATGAGATCATAGCGCAAAAAGGATTGGAAGCTTTTATGGAGTGTGAAAGCAAGGCGATACTCTCAATAAAAGCAGAAAATACCGTTATAGCTACGGGGGGAAGCGCAGTTTTGTGTGCAGATGCTATGTCATATTTAAAAAGCATTGGCAAGGTTGTTTATATTGATCTTTCGCCGGATGTTATAGAAAAACGGATAAACAACATAAATACACGGGGTATAGTAATGTCAAAGGGAGAAACCCTTCTTGATATATATAACCAAAGATCACCGCTGTACGAATTTTATTCGGATATTACAATCAAGGCATGCGAAGATAATATAGAAAGAAATATCGAAAAGATAATAAATATGATATAAACAGTTGATTTTTTCTTTTGATTCATGTATAATGAATATAATTATGAAATTTAATATGATTAACATATAAGGAGATTTAAAAATGAGCAGAATTTGTATACCCGATAACGAGTATAAAGAAAGAGTTGTAAGAGCTGCTGAACTTATCAAAAAAGCAGGTCTTGATGTTCTTATCGTTAATTCTACAGAATCAGACTATGCAAATGTAAGATATTTTTCAGGCTTCTGGCCCCTTTTTGAAAGAGCAGGTGTAGCTATTTCCGCAGGCGGAGATGCTGCCCTTATGGTAGGTCCCGAATCAAGAGAATTCGGCGGAGACAGAAACAAGCTTGACAAGATATTTGTTCTCAAGGCATACAGAGAAGGCGCTGATCCCAGCTATCCCGAACTTCAGGCAGATACATATCATGATGTATTTAAGGCAATCGGTGTTGAAGGCAAAAAGCTCCGTATCGGTGTTGCTTCCTTCCTTGACACATCGGTTACTATCTACAATGCTATAGTTGATGCTTTCCCCGAAGCAGAGATCGTTGATGCAAATCACATTATGGTTGCTCTTCGTTCTATCAAAACCGCAAGTGAAATTGCTTGTCTTCGTGAAGGCTACCGCATTGCAGAGCTTGCTACAAAGCAGGTTATTAAAGAGATCAAGCCCGGTATGACCGAGCTTCAGATGGTTGGTGTTGCTCAGAGAGTTATTTATGAAAACGGAGCTGAATACGAAGGTCTTCCCATGTATGTATTCTCCGAGGCTTCCACCCGTCATGCTATCTCCCGTTCTTCTCACAGAGAATTCCAGAAAGGCGATATCGTTCAGCTTAACCTTTCTGCAAAGATAGACGGTTATTCCGCAGCTATCGGTTATCCCGTAGTTTTGGGTAAGCTTGAAGGCAGAAGAAAGGAAGTTGTAATGTTCGGCCGTGAGGCTCATATCTGGACACAGAATCAGGTTAAGGCAGGTGTTCCCGCTTCCAAGATCGCAAAGGACTTCTACCAGTACTATGTTGACAACGGCTTTAAGGATAACTTTGTATACGGTCCTCTCCACGGCACAGGCATGATAGAGGTTGAAGCTCCCTGGTGCGAAACCTCCTCCACATACGATCTCAAGGAAAATATGTGCTACCAGATAGATACATATATTTCTACCGATACCTTCGGTGTTCGTTGGGAAAAGGGTATAGCAGTTACCAAGGACGGCTTTGATATGCTTTGTCCTGAGGTTCCCGAAACCTGCATCGAAATTGATTGTTAAATTTTAAATATAGAGGCTATTGTAAAC
>JAFYPJ010000002.1 GCA_017547545.1 Clostridia bacterium
TACAAACGCCCAGCCCTCATATTCGGGGGTAGTATCCGGAATTATTATAATATTATTTGTTGCACTTACGATAGGTTCGGGAGCTTCTGCGGGAAGCACGGGATCAAAGGATACCTTTACTCCGTAGTAGTTGTTCTGATGACCGAGACGGTTGTATGCATTCTGTACATCCTGCTTACAAGCATTGGGATCTTCAAGTACCGCCTTTGCATTCTGTAAATAGATGTTGTCTTCGGGATAGCCGTATGCCACTGCTGTGTTATACTGTGCCTGAAGCGCAGATTTGTCGGTCGCATCTATATCCTTGGTAAATGCCTTTATAAGGAAGTTACTGTCACTTGCACTCCAGGTGTAATATCCTATAGAAGTCATGGTAGAAAGATAATAGCTCTGCCCTGCCCTTGCTCTGCTGTAATCGGGATTCTCCTTGGCAGCAAAGGGCGGTTCACCTGTCAGAGATCGGCTTTCAATTACAATAGAGAAGCTTTGACCAGGCGTCAACAGTACCTCATCCTTCAGACGTATCGTTCTGTAGCCCTCACCCGAGACATCCTCTGTAACTGCCGAAACCATGTGTCCCTTATATGGGTCCGCCTTCGGAGCATCCACATATACCTTAACGGTTAAACGCGCTCTGGTATCAACGGTATATACACCAACCTGCTTGAGGATCTCATTACCCTTGGCATTAAAGTTGTTTGCATAAACCATGGTTGCTACACCCGTTCCGTAGGTAGGCCAGGAGAAATACTGGAAACCTTCGCCCCAGGAGGGATCATAGGTATAGTTATTATCAACAACACTCTTGTCTTCAAAGTCCATAACCCAGCAATAGTTATGGGAGATGTCATAGTAGGAAAGCCAGAAGTAACCGTTGTCACCCCAGTCCTCGCCCCAGCTGTTCTTAACAAGCCATGCACCGTTACCGGGAGGTGTAAGTGCAAAGGCGGAGGCGGGAATAGTATCGTCCCAACCAACTATATAAACTGCGTGATTGAGATGGATGGATTCCTTCTGATGGAAGGTGGTGATATCGCCGTAGCGGTATCCATCCTTAACAGAATAATATGTAGATACAACACCGCCGAACGCCTGAACATAAGCCTTAATAAGATTTATATCCTGTCCGTTGAGCATAATATTGGTTATCATATGAGACTCGGAAACAAAGCGGTTGGTCTGATTATATGTATATCCGAGGAAATTGCCGTACCAGTCGGGGTCGGGAGCATATTCTTCAAATTCGGGGCCGGACCATCTGCCGTATGCACCGCCCGAAACATAGTTGTTACCACCCGTGTTATAGGGTTCCCAGTTATAACCGTCAAGGTATGCCGGGTCTGTAGGATCGGGATTCTTGGGGGTATTACCGAAATAAGCAAGGTAACCGTCTGCAAAATCCACATCGGTAACGGGATTGTTACGCAGATACGCAGTTTCTGCTGCCGCATTTGCAGCCTGCGCCCAACAGGTACCGCCCTTACCCTGGTCCTTAACAGAGGTGATTATTGAAGCACCCACTGAATTCTTGGTATTCATACTGTTGTAGGATGTGGGATAAGCTTTGGCATTTGCATTAGCAAGCCCTCTTGTATCGAGAGCACTGAAGCTGCGGTCAACCTTGTTACCCTGTGAGTCATAGGTTGCCATTTCTCTGTAACCGAACTCGGAAACCTCGCCGGTTGCCGCTACAGTATACTCTTCGAGATCATTTACGTTATCGACATCTGCCGCAGCGCCATAAGATTCCTCATTATCTTTTGCGAAAGCAGCAAAGGGGAGTGATGATATAAGCATAAGAGAGCAAAGTATTATGCTTATAATCTTTTTAGAATTGAACATATTGGGTTCTCCTTTTTAACAAACTGTTTACAGTTTATCATATATTATACAACATGTCAATAGTTAATGGGTGTATTTTCGTTATATTTGTACGAAATGAACAAAAGGCTTCCGAAGAAGCCTTTTGTAAAAACCTAATATTTTATTCAACTGTTACTACATAGTAGTTATATGATTCATCAAAATACTGTACACAGAAGGTGTAGGTACCGGGATCAAGTGTAACGGTAATAAAGCCGTCGATTATTGAACTTGACTTGAGTGCCTTGGAGCCTGCAGCCGCCTTGATCTGTGAGGATGTGCTGTATCTGCCTGCCGCATATCTGAGTACATTAAGGTCATCAAGCTGACCGAAGGTTACGGTATTACCGTTCTGTACAAAGGAAGGAACCTTCTTCTGAACCTCGTAATTGAAGATAACTTCATAGCCGTGTGTATAAACGATAGCTACGGTAACAGTGCCGTTTTCACGGTACTGGATGGTGTAGTTGCCTGTACCGGACTTCATTACTGTTGCACCGGAGAAGGAACGCTGACCTGCAGCTCTCTTAATTTCACCGGGAGTGCTGTAGGTTCCGTAAGCTGTTCTTACAACCTTGATATCCTCAAGATTTGAAAGTGTAAGCTGGAGGCCGTTTCCGTTGAAGGAGGGCTCTGCAACTGTACAGGTAGTCTTGATAATACTTGCAGGTCTTGCGGAATCCTCATATCTTACATAGATAGTGTACATACCGGGGTTGGGAACGATGTACTTATAGCTGGAAGCACCGTTGATCTTTACAGAGGATACAAGAACGATGTAATTTGCCTTAACCTCTGAATAGGTATCATAGTCACCGGGGGCGATAAAGAAATCCTTAACACCGTAGAGGTTGTTAACTGTGATAGAAACACCCTCTGTGGTAACATACTGATCCATTACGGAAAGATCTGCGCGGAAGATATATTCTACACCGTCATAGGTCTTAACCCATACGCTGTATACACCGCCTGCAGGCATTGTAAGTGTACAGATGCCGGAAACGGTATTCTTAATAATAGATGTAGAATTAAGGGTTACACAGTCTTCTGCATTCTTGATCTGGGAATGAGTGGTGTATTCACCCTTTGCATATCTTACATAGTAGATAGAGTCTGCACAGCTGAGCATTACCTTATAACCGGAAACTGTAAGCTCAGGCTCACAACCACCAATCTCTTCAAGTTCGGGAATAGTTTCTGTTTCATAAGCATCACAGTTTGCACAGTCTCTGCGTGACTGTCCCTCTGAACCTACCTGAGGTTCTACTACTGTGTACCATTCGCCAAAGCTGTGGCCCTTAGCGCTGCCTTCTTCGGGTTCAACACTAATGCTGCCGCATCCGTTATCGCAGGATGCACTCATTGTGCCGTCCTCAAGACAGGTTGCGTTTCCGTCGCTGAAATATTCGCTATAGCTATGACCGGTTTTTGCAATTGTTTCTGTATAGCTTTCACCGCAGAGAGAACATGTATATGTTCTTACACCGTCGGTGGTACATGTAGCCTGTGTTGTTACTGCTGCAACATAGTTGTGTTCGCAGCTTGCTTCAACATATTCTGCATTAAGAGTTATATTATAACCGTATGTAAAGGGCTGTGTTCCCCAACCGTCGGTCCAGAAATCGGAGTTCCAGTCTGAACGGCGCCAGCCTGTAAAGTCATAACCGTCCTTAGTGGGAACGGGATAACCGCCGATTACATCAACAAAAAGTTCATCTGCTTCAAATTCATAAACGGTGGAGTAGCCTTCGGGCATTGTACCGCCGTTGGTGTTAAATGTAAGTGTATAAGTAGCAGCTGTTGCCTCACCTATATAAGTACAGTAGTTAAGAGAGACCCAACCGTTCTGACCTTCATAGGTACAGTAACCCCACTTGCCGTCGATAGCAGTGATGTTTACCTGTGTACCCTGAGGAAGAGATGTGAATGCGGTATAGTCTGTTCCGGGGCCTTCACGCATGGAGAGCCATGATGCGGTTGTTTCATAGATACCGTAAACGGGGGTCCAAACTGCGGTAAAGGTTGCATTTTCTGTTACACCGTAGGTGTCGGAAAGATTAAGAGTATAACCGTAAGCTGCACAGTACCAGCCTGCCAATGCATAACCGTTTCTGGTTGCTACGGGAGCTGCAGACATTACTGCGGAATACTGCTGTCCGTAAAGGATAGAGTATGAGGATGAGCCGGAGGTAATACTTCCTTCGCCTGCATCAAAGGTAATTGTATAGGTCTGGGTTGCGGAAACAAGAGAGAGGTACTTCATGGATACCCAACCGGAAACTCCGTTGAATGTACAGTAGCCCCATGTGCCGGAAACCTTAGTAATTGTTACCTGATCACCGTTTGCAAGAGTTGCAAGAATATCATAGCCTGTACCTGCACCTGCACGCATATTGAGGTTGGTTGCTGTTACCTTGTATACACCGGGTTCATAGGAGGTGCTTGTGTATGCGGGAGTACCGTAACCGAGTATGTAAGCACTTGAAAGGCTGTAGGACTTCTTCTGGCACTTGTTACTTGCGTTACCCTCGATGGTATATACTGTAGAAGAGCTGGAATCGTATACGATACCAACGTGTGTGGAGTCGGTTACCTGATTGGTCTTTGTACGGAAGTAGATAATATCGCCGCGCTTGGGAACATATGAGCCGCCGCAAGCAGGGGACCATTTCCAAACGCCGTTGTTCTGGAACCACTGCATACCGAGGTCACAGCTTGCATGCTTTGTGATTACGGATGTAGGAATTCCTGCCTGGTTAGCACACCAGGATACGAACATTGCACACCATGCACCGGGGTTGATACCGTACCAACGGCCGTACTTGGTGTAGTTACCGCTACCGCCTGTGGTACCGCTTTCGCCTGCGGCATTATTACCCTCGGTGTAGCCGATCTGTGTTGTTGCAACTGCAATCAAGTCTTCGATCTGATTGCCTGTGTTAGTATGTGTATTCTCATAAGCCGCAAAGCCTGTAAGAGGCAGAGCCGCAACGAGCATTAACATGCACAATACTAATGCAAGAGTTCTTTTCATGTTTATTTCTCCTTATTAAAAATTTTTATAGTCAATACATAGACAGTATATCATAATTATACTTTTTTTTCAACCGTTTCCTGCTTTTTCTCCGTTTTGCATTGATTTAATCAAGCATTTTTGACATAACGAACAAAAATTTTCAATTATCGATTCAAAAAAGGGATTATATGTAATTCTTATTCCCTGAAATATATTAAAATTATAAAATCAATATTGATTTATTACGAAAAGAGAGTTATAATGAAAATAACAACATTAAAGGAGACGAAACTATGATTTATACTATTGAAAACGATAAGATCAAGGCAAGCTTTTCGGATGTTGGAGCAGAGCTTGTATCCCTTATAAATAAGGCAGACGGTGAAGAATACCTCTGGCAGGGTGATGCACAGTATTGGACAGGCCACGCGTATAACCTTTTCCCCATCTGCGGAAGACTCACCGAGGGTAAGTATACCTACAAGGGTGAAACCTATGAAATGAATCTTCACGGCTTTGCAAGAAAAACCTCCATCCCGGTTACAAAGCAGGAGGACAAGAAGATCACATTCACACTTACCTCAAATGAAGACACATTGAAGATCTACCCCTTCAAGTTTAAGCTTGACATTACCTACTCCCTCTGCCGTAACGCTCTTACCACCGCATTCACCTTGAAGAACGCAGACGATAAGGTTATGTACTTTGCCTTCGGCGGCCACCCCGGATTTAATGTCCCCTTAGGCGGAGACGGTGCCTTTGAGGATTACTACCTTGAATTCGATGAAGAAGCCTCTCCCGAAAAGCTCTGTATGAGCGAAACCTGCTACTACCTCGGCAAAAATGAAAAGTTTGAGGGTATAGATGGCAAGGTTATTCCCTTGAGCCACTCTATGTTTGATAACGATGCTGTATTCCTTTACAATGTTCCTAAGGCTGTTACCTTAAAGAATAAGGTAAGCGCAAGAACTGTAAGAGTTGAATATCCCGATATGCAGTATCTCGGCATCTGGCATGCTCCCAAGACCGAGGCTCCCTATGTTTGCATAGAACCCTGGTACTCTGTTCCCGCAGACCACGAGGTTATCGACGATCTTGAAACAAAGCGCGCAATGATGACTCTTGATCCCAAGGGAACATATAAGACTAAATTGGTATTTAAAATCAACTAAGAAAAAACTGACCGAAAGGTCAGTTTTTTGATGAATCATCACCGATAACTTTGTGAATTGACACATAGCATAAATTTATAAAAAATCTCCCGAAATCGGGAGATTTTTAACTTAAATTTTGTGTGTAAGGAAGAGTTCCATCTTCTTCTTAGCAAGTGCAGAACCGTGTGCTCTACCTTCCTTGAAGAGAGAAAGTACGTTGTACTTGAAGCCTTCGGTGTTCTGGCCGTTGTAGCCTGCGCCGTAAGCTGCGATGAACTCTGTACAGATGTTAACCTTTGCGATACCGTTACCGCAAGCTTCTGCAACCTTATCTTCGGGAGTACCGGAACCGCCGTGAAGAACAAGGGGAATTTCAACTACTGCAGCGATCTCCTTGAGACGGTCAATGTTGATCTTGGGGGGCTTGGTGTAGAAGCCGTGAGCTGTACCTATTGCAACTGCGAGGCAGTCGATACCTGTCTGGCGAACGAATTCTGCTGCCATTGCGGGATCGGTCTGTTCGTCTTCGTCATTGGAAATGTTGCCCTCGTTACCTGCAAGCTTGCCGATTTCAGCTTCTACGGATGCGCCGTATTCTTTAGCCTTTTCAACAACCTTCTTGGTAAGTTCAACATTCTTTTCAAAATCGTATGCGGAAGCATCGATCATAACGGAAGTAAAGCCTGCTTCAAGAGCTTCAACTACTTCTTCGTAAGTTTCAGCATGGTCAAGGTGGATAGCAACGGGAAGGTCAAAGTGCTCGGATGCCATCTTTGCCATAGCAACTGCATTTTCATAACCGTCCATAAATTCCTTTTCGTAAGGTCCAACCTGAAGAATTGCGGGAACACCAAGTTCCTTTGCTGCTGCACATACTGCGTATGCAGAATCATAAGACCAGAATTCAAATGCGCCTACTGCGTATTTGTTTGCTCTTGCTTCTTTAAGCATTTCTCTCATTGTAACAAGTGCCATTATTATTGTCCTCCAATAAATAAAATCGTTTTTAACGAGTCAATTATATCACAGCTTTTTACTAAAATCTCTATTTTTTTCAGCTTTTACAACTTGTTTACAATTTTAATGCAGTATGATGTATAATATATTTATAATGATTTCAGCGAGGATACAAAATGACAGATGTAGCAGTAGTTTCCTGTGTTGATTACACAGAAGAAAATGTTGACAATGCTTTAAAGGAAGTTCTTTATGCCATTAACGGACTTGATGAAATAAAGGCAGGGATGAAGGTTGCTATAAAGGTAAATCTTGTTGCCGGTGCAAAACCCGAAAAGGCTGTAACCACCCACCCTCAGATGATATGCTCTCTCTCAAAGCTGCTTTTGGAAAAGGGTGCCGAGGTAATAGTGGGAGACAGTCCCGGCGGCCTTTACACCGCAGCCTATGTTAACGGCGTTTATTCGGTAAGCGGCCTGAAAGCGGTGGAAAAGGCAGGAGCAAAGCTCAACCGCGATTTTTCCGAAAAAACAGCAGAATTCCCGGAAGGGGCAGTATTGAAGGATTTTAAATACACCGCCTGGCTTGACAGTGCCGATGTAATAATAAATTTCGCAAAATTAAAAACTCACGGCATGATGGGAATGTCCTCTGCGGCAAAGAATATGTTTGGAGCAATTCCCGGTACCATCAAGCCGGAATACCATTTCCGTTTTCCCGACTATGATAAATTTGCCGATATGCTTATTGATATAGACGAATATTTCAAGCCTGTGCTTAATATAGTTGATGCGGTTACGGGAATGGAAGGAAACGGGCCTACAATGGGAACTCCCCGTCATATCGGCTGTATAATAGCTTCCAAAAACCCGCATAAGGCGGATATGGTATGCGCGCAAATATTGGGTATTGAAAATGAAAAGCTTCCTACACTTGTTTGTGCTAAGAAACGAGGTCTTTGTCCCGAAAATATAAACGATCTTGATATTTACGGAAATTATAAGGATTTTTATATTCCGGACTATCAAAACATTGCCCACAGCGCAAGTATAGTATTTGAAAGAGGTAAGCCGGGTATTATAAGCAACACTATGTCCGGCATCATTCGTTTTGCCATAAAATCCAAGCCCGTACTTAAAAAATCGGAATGTGTGGGCTGCCGCGTTTGTGAAAATATATGCCCTGCAAAGGCTATTGTAATGAAAAAGGGTAAGGCGCAGATCAACCGTAAGGAATGCATTGCCTGCTTCTGCTGCCAGGAATTCTGTCCCAAGGGGGCTATGAAGTCAAAAAGGCCCTTTATTGCAAAAATGCTTGAAAAAATTTAACCGTGAATCAACGGCGGCAGAGAGTTACTTCTCCCTGCCGCCGTTGATTATTTCTATATGAGGTATCAGAGTTATGCGGTTTTCATGCCCATTTTGTCATATTTACAGTTGCGGAAATATAATGCAACATCTATGCCTATCTCAATAAAATTGAGAATGTAGAAAAAGAAGCTTAAATAGAATA
>JAFYPJ010000020.1 GCA_017547545.1 Clostridia bacterium
ACGGAATGCAGAGGGCTGCATTCCCTACAATTCGTATGCATAAACCTGATATACAAACTAAAATTTATTGCTATCTCCAATTCGGGCACTGAAGAAACAACTTTTGCTAACTCCAAGCCCAATTATGGCAGAGGCAACTTGCCGTCCACCAAAAGTGAGAATTATTCTCAACAAACGTGATATTGTATAAAAGCGTTTCCCGTGTTATAATTAATTCAGAAAAGGTACCTTGACAATAAATAAAAAGGGTGATTTTATGAATTTGAATTTTGCGGAAAACTTCAAAAAATACCGTAAGCAAAAGGGGATAACTCAGGAAAGGATCGCGGAGGAGTTAGGTGTTTCGGGACAGTCTGTTTCAAGATGGGAGCTTGGTGTTTGTTACCCCGACCTTGAGCTTCTTCCCGGTATTGCGAATTATTTTGGAATCAGCATTGACATACTTCTGTCCAACGATAAGGATTCCCGGGAAAAAGCACAGAATGAATTTTATAAAGTGCTTAATTCAATGACGGAGAGCGAAAAGCGTATTGAATTTATTCTGGAGCATTGTCGAAAATATCCCGATGATGATTCTTACTGTGTTTGCCTGATGAATGAGATCGTTTATTGGACTTCGGAGGATAAAGCGGTTGAAAGGTATATGCCTATAGTTCGCAAAAAGGCGGAACAGCTTCTGCAAACAGATAAGCGCGACTTTGTAATTCAGGCGATGTCCGCTATCTGTGATGACTGTGAGCTTGACCGTTGGCTCGATTTGGCTCCGTACACCGGATTCAGCCGAAGATACTGTCTTAATAACAGAGCATCGGCAAAAAACGATCATAAGCTATGGTATATACAGAACGGACTTGAGATGTTCGAGCATTTTGCCGATCTTCTTGACCGCCGCTGTCCCGATCCTATGGGCTCACAGATAAAGTCGCGGTTTCAGCTTGACGTCATGAAAACCATACGTTCCTTTGGAAACGGAGAGGTTCCAGACGGATGGAAATTCTTTTATGCATATAAGCAGCTTGTTTATGCCGCTTGTCTTTTCGGCAACGGAGAATATGCGGAGGCTTGGAAAAACTTTGATTCCGGTATAGAAATGTGCAGCTATATCTTTTATTTAGAGGATGAATGGCTTGATACCGGCGGTGCACTTTTCTCCGAGCTTAAGGTGAATAAGTCCTGGACCTATGCCATGGATAAAGAGGGGAACAAGCATAAGTTGTTTGCGGTTCATCATATATCCTTTTCCGAGATTGAAATAATCTATTCCTTGCTTACCAATCCTCGTTGGGCTTGGTTTGACTCGGTGAGAGATACAGATAAATACAGATCTGCCGTGGCGACGGTAAAGGAAATGATGGACAGGCAGAACGTAGAGAATTGAATATAAACAGTTAAAACCACCCTTTGGGGTGGTTCATTTTATTCTTTTTCCACTCATATTCTCTTGTCAAGGGATGTAAAAAAGCTCTTGGATATGATATAATCACATAAAAGGAGGAATGAAAATGGATCAGTACAAAACAGGAAATTTCATTCAGAAAAAACGAAGAGAGAAAAATTTGACTCAAGAACAGCTCGCCCAGAGGCTTTCTGTGTCAAATAAAACGGTTTCAAAATGGGAGAACGGAAAATGCTTACCCGACTATTCTGTAATAGAATCTCTGTGTGAGGAGCTTGGTATCACGGTTAGTGAGCTTATTTGCGGCGAAGATAATAATGAGGATAAAGAAACAGCATTATCAGAAGGGGACGAAGAACAAAATAGCGGGCATATCGGTTCTAAAGATGACGTTAAATTTTTCTTATATAAAATGCATCAATGGGATGAGAAAAAGAAGAATGAATACAAGCAAAAGCATGGAATAAAAACAGGTATAACCTTTGGTTCTGCTTTGGCTATTGTGATAAGCTATGTACATTGGCATTCAATCGGTTGGGCAATATTTCACGGTCTTATGAGCTGGGGCTATGTTATATATTATTTGATAAGATACTGACCTATGACACTATAAGTATCACCCATTCCACCAACCGTTTCTTTACTTTTTTACCTTCTGCTGTTATTCTTTAGTCATCTTAATGGCAGAAAGGAATTTTTGAAATGAAAAGTAAAGAAAAAAAGATGTTGTTTTTTGGTTTGGGCTTAATTTTGGCGTTTATAGCCTGGACTGTTATGGTGATGACCGTTGATTACAAAGCCGTTGGCGTTAAGGGTACAAGCGTTGGATTTTCAAGCTTTAACACTTGGTTTCACAGCATAACGGGAGTTCACATGACCCTTTATGTTATTACAGATTGGCTGGGTTTGGTACCGCTGTTTGTCTGTTTTACTTTTGCGGGAGTCGGTCTTGTTCAGCTTATAAAAAGAAGAAGCCTTTTTAAACTTGACCTTGACATTATATTTTTGGGAGTGTACTATATTCTTGTGATTTTCGGTTATCTTATTTTTGAAATGATACCCTTAAACTACCGCCCCATACTTATAAACGGCTTTATGGAGGCTTCTTACCCTTCATCCACCACCCTGCTTGTATTGAGCGTTATGCCAACTCTTACCTTTCAATGCAGCTTCAGGTTGAAAAACATGGTACTTAAAAGGGTAATTAACGTTATAACTGTGATTTTTTCGGTGTTTATGGTGCTGGGCAGACTTATTGCAGGAGTTCATTGGTTTACCGATATTGCAGGCTCGGTGCTTTTATGCGCAGGACTTTTTTATTGCTACAAGGCTGTAGCGCTGTTAGCTAAAAAGGAGTAAATATGGAATTTAACGAAAAACTGCAGGAATTAAGAAAAAGCAGAGGACTGACCCAGGAAGAGCTGGCAGAGTCGCTTTTTGTTTCAAGAACCGCAATTTCAAAATGGGAATCGGGCAGAGGGTACCCAAGCATTGATTCCTTAAAGGAAATATCAAATTATTTTTCTGTTTCCATAGACGAGCTTTTGTCAAGCGATAAGCTTATTTCCATAGCCCAAAAGGAAAACAGATCGAATATAAGAAGCCTATGCGATCTTTTGTTTGGCGCTATAGATCTTTTTTCGGTAATATTAATACTTTTACCCCTATACCCCAATAGGGTTGGCGGTTTTGTATATTCGGTGGATTTCATTTCCTATACCCAAACAAGCCGCTTTAACTTAACGGTATGTTGGATATTATATTCTTTACTTATCCTAATGGGGGCTGTTGAAATGCTTCTTATAAGAAAGGGATGGGTAAAATACAACAAAGTTGTAATGGAGATTTCCCTTGGGCTTAATATTATACTTGTACTGTATCTTGGGCTGATGAGGGAAAGTTATGCGGTAATTACGGCGTTTTTACTTTTGGCGGCAAAGGTGATCCTGCTTATCAAGAGAATAAAAAACGAAAAATAGGTGTTGGAAAAAGTAAAAGTTTGTGATATAATGAATTCATACAAATCTTAAATTCGTTTGAGGAGGACGTATGAAAAAGGGAATTACCCGCAGAGAAAAACAGGTTACCGATATAAATGAAATAATCGGTATATTGGATAGAGCAAAAATAGTTCATGTTGGTATGGTGGATGGCGCTATGCCCTACGTTGTGCCGATGAATTACGGTTATACCATGGAAGAGGGAAAGCTTACCCTTTATCTTCACGGTGCAACCCAAGGAAGAAAGCTGGATATTTTAAGGGAAAACCCAAATGTTTTTATTGAAATAGATACGGATATTACACCCTTTGAGGGTAAGGCGGCTTGCCAGTACGGAACTACATACTCTTCCGTTATGGGTGAGGGTGTAGCCCGCCTTGTTGAGGATCCCGAAGGCAAGATGGCGGGTCTCGGTATCCTTATGAAGACACAGACGGGCAGGGACTTTGATTTTTCTGAAAAGATGGTGGCGGGGGTTACGGTTATAAAGATAAACATTACCGAATTCACCGCAAAAAAACGTCCCATGCCAAAACGCGAAATTATATCGGAGGAATAAACCATGAAGCTTAATTTACAAAAATCATTTTTTAATACCGCCAAAACAACTCTTGCAGAGCACGGTTCTTTTAAGATAGAAGCATTCCGCTATGCTTCAGGGGTGGAAGCATTAAGTGTTGAAAACGAAAAATGCTCCTTTATCTTTACCCCCTTTAAAGGTCAGCAGATATGGCATTTCTGTATGGAGGGTGAGGAGATCTCCATGCAAACAGAGGTTAAGGAGCCCCAAGATACAATGGTTTATCTGCAGAATTACGGCGGATTTCTCTACCATTGCGGTATAATTTCCTTTGGTGCTCCCGATGCCGAGCATCCCCACCACGGTGAGATACCCAATGCGATATATGACAGCGCCTATCTTATCTGCGATGAGGATGAGGGCGGAAAATATATCGCTCTCGGCGGCGAATTGAATCATAATACCGCTTTTGTTCGCAAGTATAAGTTCTCTCCCGAAATAAAGATCTATGAAGATTCAAGCGTTTTCAAGATAAATGTTACTATAGAAAATCTCCGCAGTTATCCCCTTGAGTGGAGCTATCTTTGCCATATCAATTTCCGTCCCTTTGAGGGCGCTCAGCTTCTTGCAAGTACGAAATATGACAATGACCATATCAAGCTTTACAGAAGTGAAGGCTCACCTGAGCTTCTTGAATATTTTGATAAGCTGGAAAATGACTTTACCGTAATGAATAAGGTGGATAGATCATCTCAGGTTTACGATCCCGAAATATGCTTTGGTGTAAAGTATATTCCCGACGAAAATAACCGCGGCTATACCATACAGTATACCGATAAAGGTGCCTGCTATGTTTCTCACCCTGCGGATATTCTTACAAACGGTGTTCGCTGGATCTCCCGTACAAATAACGAGGATGCCATGGGTATGGTATTGCCCGCAACAGGCGAGCACCTCGGCTATGCCAACGCAAAGGAAAAGGGACAGCTTAAGCTTCTTGAAGCTGACGGAAAAATCTCCTTTACCATTGAAGCGGGTTATATCGGTGTAGATGAAGCAAGGGCGGTAAAGGCTAAAATAGAAGAAATAGTTAAATAATTATAAATCCCTCGCCGAAAAACAACCTTTTCGGCGAGGGATTTTGTTTTGGCAAAATGTTTAAGTTGTAGCATAGTGATGATTTTTGCCCAACAACCGTAGGGAACCCCGACCGGTATGCCTTTCCTACAATTCGTACAGGAAAAAACCTCGATAAACTGCAATTTATCGGTCCGTTATCTTAATATTCACCCCGTTTACGGTAACATCATCCTCGGCACGGATCATTATGTATTTTGTACCGTTGATGATTTCAGTCTTGATAAGATCAGGTCTTTCGGGATTAACATTGATCACAACATCGGGAGTTTTAACTTCAAGTTTTTTTGTGTTGATTATATTTTTAGGTGGGATCTCTGTGCCCATACCGAAGCTTTCGTCAAATTTTTTTTCGAATTCGGTGAGTTTTTCTTCGGCAACACCGCACTCTGAAAGAATACCTTTAACTGCAGATTTGGAGATCATAAGAGGTTCAGGTTCTCTTGCTGCTTTGTGATCCTCTACCATTGTGGAGATTCTCTCGTGAACTGCACAAACAACCTCCATATCGCATTCCTCTGCAACGCTTTTGCTGAGAATGGAATTAAAGGTTTCCTTCTGTATGCCTGCAGGCATGGGTACTTCACTTTTAAATAGTTTGTCGATAAATTTATTTTGAGCATTGTATGTGTCCTTTGTATAAAGCAGGGCGCCGTAAATGTTAGCGGCTCTGTCATCAAAGGCAGGGAACATAAATCCAAGCTCAGGGGATGAAATAACAGAGCTTGCACCGATGGAGTGAAATTCATTTGCATAAAAGCTAAGTGCCGGTTTTGTCAATTTTATGGGACAGACAGCACAAAGGAAATAGGAGAATACTGTAGCAGAATCCTCTTTTTTTCTGCCGTCACTTGTGTAGCCGAAAACGTCATATTTATCCCCTGCAAGGAGGATAAGATAGCCCCCCTCTATTTGCACAGATTCTATTATTTTACTATAAAGCTCGTTTGCCGCCTCGTCGTTTTCAAGTGAGCTTGAACGAAGCTCGGAAAGTAGCTTGTGTTCTTCTCCTGCCAGAACCTGTTGGGTGGAAAAATCAATATCTATAAGATTCCTTCCGTGTGCTCCGGAAAGGGTCTTTTTTATTATGGAGAGAAGCTCTTCGCTTTCTCTTTCGCTGAGCAGACCTAAAGTAGAATTAAAGGTTGACAGTATTTCGCCTGTCTCGGAAACAAGAGCGCCTCGTATTCTGTTTATACTTGTTTTATCAGGTGTTATTCTTCGGCGAAGCTCGCCTATCTCTTTTTCGTTCATTTTGCACCTCCGATTATATATGAGTATATTTTATCAGCTTCAGAGTGATTTTACAACAGTTTTTTGAAAATAGTTTTATATATGCACAACTGACGTTTGGATCCTTATCAACAAAATATACCCGTTTTATATTAACTGCAATATATGTTGTGTTATGTAAATATTTGTGTTATAATTTATATATAAAAATTTTTGAAAGAGGATAAAACTATGTCAAAAAGAATTCCGAAAAACGCACTTAAAGAAATACATAATACTATAAAATATATTTGGGAATATGATATACCGAATGATTATGAAAAAGGTTATCTTTTGAAAGAAGATACTTTCAAAAATTCTTTGTATTTTCATTTGAGAACAAGGCTCGGTTCGTTGCTGGAAAAATATAATATTATGATATATACCGAATTCGATACCGATAAATTTCGCGGTAAAAAACAAAAACGAAGAGCGGATATGATATTGGCACAGGTGGATTTTGATAAAGCCTATTTTTTAGGTGATTGTATTACCCGATATATCGCGGTTTTTGAATTGAAAAACAAGGGTGATTATACAAAAGCTGCGGAGGATATTTACAAAGATTATGAAAAAACAAAGGAATATATCCAGAATTACGATTTAGGCGAAAATTGTCATTATTACATTGCGGCAATTTGGGAATGCCAAGCCGATTCAAAATGGTGGGTTGATAAAGACGTTAAATGGGCGAAGGGTAAGTTGACAGAATTAAATGCCGATTATGATTCAAAGGAAAAAATGAGATTTTATATAAAGGAGCATAAGTGACAAAAATGAAATCAACAAGAACTCTTCCCGAAGGATATAAAAAGATATATTCGGTGGATCTTCAAAAAAACAAAAAGATGCTGTTGGCTGTAAACGGTCTTGCTTTATTAATAACGGTTGCAATGATCGTTCCTGTGTGTTTTTACATACCTATGATCACGCTTTTTGATATGGAAAAAGGAATTCTGCTGTACATACTACGCTTTGCAGTGCTTCTGCTTGGCGGTGTTGTATATATAATTTTACACGAGTTTGTACACGGTATTGCAATGAAGCTTTGCGGAACAAAAAAGATCAAATACGGCTTTACGGGGATGTATGCCTTTGCGGGAAGTGACGATTATTACTCGAAAAAGCCTTATATATTTATCGCTCTTGCTCCCGTTGTTTTGTGGGGTGTTGTTCTTCTTGCAATTAACCTTTTAGTACCGACAGAGTGGTTTTGGGTGGTTTATTTCATCCAAATCGGAAATATCTCGGGCGCGGCTGGCGACTTCTTTGTTACCTTTAAATTCTCCCGTATGCCCTCGGATATTCTTGTAAAAGATTACGGTGTTGGAATGGAAGTGTATTCGTTACATTCAACCCGTGGTTGAGCTCATCGACTTTTGGTTTATTGTACATCCCCTTTAGTTATGTTATAATTGAAACAGAAAGGGGTTGTAAATATGGAAAATACAAATCGTATATTAGCGGAAAATATACAAAAGTATCGAAAAGAAAAGGGCTTTACTCAGGAGGAATTAGCGGAAAAATTGGGTGTAACCTTTCAGGCGGTGTCGAAATGGGAAAATGCGAGATCTGCTCCCGATATATTTCTTTTACCGATAATGGCTGATATTTTTGATTGTAAAATCGATGAGTTGTTTTCAAAGGAGCATGCTCCCGGAATAGATATTCCCTTTGAGGATGACGGTATTGTAAGGATATTTCAGGCTGTGGGAAATAAAATAATGAAAACTCAGGAACAGGACTCTGGCTCTAATTTTGAAGTGGAATTTCCAAAGAACTGTAACGAAACTACCCGTCAGTATTTCAAGGTTGAGGTATACGGAAACATTGTAAGTGAGGGAGCTATATGCGGTGATGTTGTTTGTTACGGCGATATGGTATGCAATGATATATGCGGTGATATGAGGGTGGAATTTGAGCAGGAGAGAGAAAAGCATTCGGTTATTGTTCACGGTGATGTAGCGGGCGGTTGTTATGCCACCGGAGATCTTACGGTTGGCGGAAGTGTTGCGGGTGGCTGTAATTCCGGAGGTGATATGGAGATAGCGCTGAATGTGAACGGCGGAGTGAATGCAACCAAGAGTGTTACGATAAGCGGCGAGCTTCGCGGTGGCTGTAACTGCATGGGTGAGGTGAATTGCACTCGCGATGTTTACGGAGATATAAATGCAGGAAATATAACCGTTCACGGAAATATTGAAGCGGATAAATTAAGAGGAAATGTTGTATGTTACCAAGCGGTCAATTGCGATAATATTGAAGGTGATGTTAATATAATAAAAGAATAGCTAATCGAGGCTAAAATGAGATGTATCTTGTTTTAACCTGATTTATGTGATATAATAAAAGCATGATTGGGTATGGAGGACTTTTATGGCATCACTTATAATGCATCTTTGTGTAGCAAAGGAACTTATAAACGAGAATCTTATAGAAAAGGAAAAAGAAAATGAATTTCTTTTAGGAACGCTTTTACCCGATTTTGCACTTATGCCAAATGCCCATTACCGTGAAACGGAAAAGGGAAAAAGGTTTTTCAATATAACCAAATTCAGAGAAGAATATATTAAAAGGATAAAAAACGAGTCCTTATATCTCGGCTACTATCTTCACCTTGTTCAGGATATTGTTTTTCGCGATATAATGTATAATAAATACTTCTGGAATCCGCATATTCCCGGAAATGTACAAAGATTATACGGGGATTACAGGAAACTTAACTCCTGTTTAAGTGAAAAATACATGCTTTCTGATGATATATTAAAGGAATTTGAATCCCTTTGCAAATATGCGGCAAAGGAATTTGTTTATGAGCATTTTTATTTAAAAGAGTGTATTAAAAAGGATTTTGGTGTTAAAGAAAACGGAGAGTATTATTTTCTTACTCCGGATATTGCCTATGAATTTCTTGAAAGAGCGCTTGAAGCGTGTAAGCAGGAAATTAAGGCTTTGGATGAAGGAAGCGGACACATTAACGAAAGAATGATACTGTTATAAATTGTTTGGTTGTATTTTTATAATATGACCAAAAATGACTTGACTTTCCCGACTTCTTGTGTTAATATCATATAGAAAATCAAGTTTTAGCGGAGGTTAATATGAAAAAAGCTATTGCTATTCTTTTATGCATTTTAATGCTTATTCCCATGTTCTGCGCATGCACAAACAACAAAAAAGGTGATGGCGAAGCTGTTTCTCCTCTTCCCGAAGGTTCTCATGTTTCGGAAGACAAAAAATTTGAGGGTGAGACCTTTACAATTCTCTGCCGTGAAGACAATGCTTACGGTGAGTATGTTTACGAAATAGTTGCAGATGAAGGGGAAACCGAAATCGTTAATCAGGCGATATACGAAAGAAACCGTAATGTAATGGATGTTTTCGGTCTTTCGGATATCGTGGCAAGAGATATTCCCGGAGATTGGGGAAATAAGGACGATTTTATCAATTCTTTTAAGAACTCTATAGATGCAGGTCTCGGAGATTTTGACCTTATAATGAGCCAGCAGGCATATATGGCGGTAGGCGAGCTTGCACAGTATTTCTATAATTATTATGATGTTCCCTATGTTTCAGAAACCCTTAACTGTAATGACGAAACTCACGACCATACATATTATTATCCCGATCTTGTTGAGGAAATGACTATAAACGGTCAGCTCAAGTATATGGTTGGTGACTATTGTCTTACATATTGGGATCATACCTTTGTAATGTATTTCAACAAAGAGCTTGCTGAAAATTATCAGCTTGAGAATATTTACGATCTTGTTCGTGAAGGCAAATGGACTATTGACAAGTGTTTGGAAATGAGCCGTAACAAATGGACAGATCTGAACAATGATAACTGGCCCGGTATTGAGGATGCTTTCGGTTATATTACCGACATTCCCAACACTACAGACGCTATGATCGCTCAGTTCCAGGTTCCTCCCACACACAGAGATGAAAACGGTGATATAGTTGTTGAATATGATGTGGGCAAGGTAACAAACATTCTTGAAAAAATGCTTGATTTCCAGAAGACCGACGATTATTATAAGGTTCACACCACCTCCGACATGGTTGATGCCGAAAACCCTCTCGATAAGATGTTTATTGAAGGAAGAGCACTTTTCTATCCTGCAATTCTTCAGAATGCACAGATATTCAGAAGCATGGAAACAGACTTCGGTATTGTTCCTTATCCCAAGTGGAACGAGACACAGGATAAATATTATACATCAGCAAATGTTGGATTCTCCGTGGCATGTGTACCTGCGGATGTTCCCAATCTTGAAAAAACAGGTGCGGTGTTTGATACCCTTTCTGCAATCTCCAAGGAAAAGGTTATTCCCGCATACTACGAAGAGGCTCTTGCATATAAATATACCCGTGATGAGGATTCTGCGGAAATGCTCGATATTATCCGCGATGGCTTTGATCTTAACTTCGGTGTATTCTATGCACAGAGCATAGGTTGTGCAAGTATCTTCAGCCATCTTATGGCAAATGATAATCCAAACTTTGCTTCCTACTATGCGGCAAATTATAAAGGGTACGAAAGAAAGCTTTCACAATTGCTTGAATATTACGAATAAAACAAAAAGTGCAGTTTGAGAACAACTGCACTTTTCTATTCTTGCTGCTTTTAATTAAACTTAAAAATTTTCCGAGCCGCTTTATAAGCCGAAACTGTAAAGGTTCTTCCGGGTTTTCCGGGAATGGTGGTAAGGGCGGACAAGGAACGGTACTTTAAAGCATGGTAGAGAGCTTCGTCCTTTTCTTTTATTTTCGCCCACATTTTTTTGCACATATAAATCTTTTCGGCTGAACCGTCCATATACAGAAATACTGCTGTTATGGTAACAATCATTGAAATATGGTGCTTAATTACTCTTGCCAGCTTGGGAGACTGCTTTTCAATGGATTTAATATCAAAGCCGTCTATAAGGGCAAGTGCAACGCGGTAATGCTGATTAACCCTTTTTAAAAGCACCTTTTCCTGAACAGACTGATCAGGTCTGCCGATATAATATCTGTACAGATCCTCGTCCATATAGTATATGGTACGGCAATAGGGAAGAGGAAGGTAAACAAAAAGATTGTCCACATAAAATGTATGCTTGGGTAATTCAATGCCGGCAGCACGAAGCACCTTGGTTCGGAATATTACCGAATGCATACTGAGGTATTGGGTTGATTTAAAGGGTGTGGTTTCGTTCCATGTACATATCTTGTTCTTTTTAAAAACATTTTGATATTTCATCACATGGCCGGGTCCCTCAGGATGCTCGTAAACATAATTTGCTACAAACATATCCACGGTCTTGCCTAATTTCACGGCATTCCTTATTTTTGACATAAGAACCGAAAGGGCATGCGGATCAAGCCAGTCATCAGAATCAACCACTTTGAAATATAAACCCTTTGCATTTCTAAGGCCTTGATTTACACCCTCTCCGTGTCCGCCGTTTTCCTGATGAAGTGCACGGACTATATTGGGGTATTTTTCTGCATACTCATCTGCAATTTTTCCGGTATTATCGGTAGAACCGTCATTTATGATAAGTATTTCCGCTTCGTCCCCTGCAAGCAAAAGGTTGTTTAAGCACTTTTTCATGTATTCTTCGGAATTGTAACAGGGTACGGTGAATGTTATAAGTTTCATAATTATCTCCCTAAGAGTTTATCACAAAGCTCTAAAGCTAACAGAATGATCTTATCCATATTGTAATATTTGTATTCAGCAAGTCTTCCCAAAAGAAAGAGATTATCGAATTCGGACGCTTTGCTTGCGTACTTTTGATAAAGAGTGTTGTTTTCTTCATTTATTATTGCATAATAGGGTATATCCGAAGAGTTGTGTATATATCCTCTTGAATATTCCTTTACTGTTGAGGTACAGCCTTCGTGTTTTTGACCGGTAAGATGCTTGAATTCGGTTATTCTTGTATACGGCATATCAACGGTATAATTAACTGTTGCATGGCTTTGGAAGAGTGTAACGGGATGATTTTCAAATTCAAAATCAAGGGTACGGTATGGAAGAGCACCAAACTCATAGTTAAAAAGTTCATCTAAAGCTCCCGTATATATAACCTTGCCGAAAAATTCTTTGCCGTTACAGTATATTTTGTTATCTGTAAAGCAAATCAGCTGCTTTGCATCAATTGAAGTTTTAACCGTAATATTTTTGTGGCAAAGCATCTTCTCGAAAATTGAAGTATATCCGTCTTTTGGCATGCCCTGATATTTGTCTTGAAAATACCTGTTGTCACGGGAAATAAATACGGGCACACGGGCGGTTGTTTGAGGATCTATTTCTTCGGGGCGTTTTCCCCATTGCTTCATTGTATAATAAAGAAAAACTTTTTCATATACAAATTCAGCTAACTCTCTGATATCCTTATCTGCGCTTTCTCTCAGCTTTGCAATAGAAATTTTATTTTCTTTTCCGTAGCTTGAAATAAGCTTTTCTTCAAGTTCTTCAGCCTTATTTTTTTCATATACCCTGTACAGGGAATTAAGATTGAAGGGAACCGGAAATTCCAGATCGGCAGCCTTCGCCAACACTTGGTGGCTATAGTCATTCCATTCTGTATACTTACTAAGAAAATTGTATACTCTTTTTGAGTCTGTATGGAAGATATGGGGGCCGTATTTGTGTATGAGGATCCCATGCTCATCCTTACAGTCATAGGCGTTTCCACCAATGTGGGAACGCTTTTCAAGAACAAGTACTTTCTTTCCCTTGTTTGCAAGCACCGCAGCGCAGGTACTTCCGGCAAAACCACTGCCTGCTATTATAAGATCGTAATTATCCATTATGCCTCTATCTTAAATATAACCTTATGAAGGGGCTTAGAACCTTTTACGGTCATAACACCGGGACGGTGGCTTTCACCGGGGAAGAATATTGCAAACTCGCCCGCTTCAAGCTCTGCGGTAACAAAAGAATCGGGGGTTTTGTAAAACTCATAATCGTGGGATTCGTCAAAGGGAAAATCAACAGTAAGTCCTGTCATTTCCTTAACATGGATCTGTTCCGTTTCTGCGGTTATATACTGAATATCAATATATTTTCTGTGATTTTCAAATTTGTCCGGCTGGGCTTCCTTTGTGTCGTAACCCTGAACAACCGCAAAAACACGATCTCCCTCTATTTCATATTTCCCCGATTCAAGGGTGGGATCGCTGAATTTTTCAATTACAGCTTCAACCTTTGCAAAATCGGGATGAAGGGGAAGGTAACGCTTGAAATTCGCAATTTTATCTATTATCATTTAAGTATCCGTCCTTTTTATAAATTTAACTTAAATATTATATCATATTTCTCTTGTTTTTTCAACATATTCAAATATAAAAATTGACATTTTCTGCTTTTCGTATTATACTGTATCATATTGTAATTAAAATAAGGAAAAAATATGAAAACAGAAACAAAAAAAGCAATTGTAAAAGCATTGAAGGATACATTGCCTATTTTAGCGGGATATCTTGTGCTTGGACTCGGCTTCGGTTTTATGTTGGCAAGAGCAGGCTTTGCAACCTATTGGGCACTTATTATGAGCGTTACGATGTATGCAGGTTCAATGCAGTATGTGGGTGTTGGACTTATTGCAGAGTCGGTTTCGGTGGGCTATGCTGTAATGATGACCGTTCTTGTTAATATCCGCCATGTGTTTTATGGGGTATCTCTTATAGATAAATACAGGAATACGGGTTGGCGCAAGATCTATATGATGTTCGCCTTGACCGATGAAACATATTCTCTTGTTAGCACAACAGAGCTTCCCAAAGAGGTGAATAAAAAGCAATATTACTTTTTTGTATCTCTTTTTGACCAGATATATTGGATAAGCGGATGTTGTCTCGGATGCTTTCTGGGCAATTTCTTTGACAGCTTTAACAGCGCAGGTATAGAATATGCCATGACCGCACTTTTTGTTTGTATATTTGCGGATCAATGGCTAACCTCAGGCAGAAGGCTTATTACAAAGCGTCATATATCTGCTCTTGTGGGAATCATCTCAACTCTTTCAAGCCTTATCGTGTGCAATATTCTCGGTACAGAATATTTTCTTATTCCGTCGATGATAATTATTCTTGTTGCCCTTATAGCATTGCGCCCCGTTCTTGACCGAAAGGAGGAGAATGAAAATGCCTGAAAATGTAACTTTTAATCACACACTTCTTATCATAGGAGTTATCGCGGCATTGACCTTTCTTCTTCGCGCATTGCCCTTCCTTCTTTTTAAAGGAGGAAAAACTCCGGATATGGTTAAATATCTCGGCAAGGTGATGCCTCCTGCGGTTATAGGTATGCTTGTTATATACTGCTTTAAGGATGTTAACTTTACCGTATGGCCCTATGCCCTCCCCGAACTCCTTTCCGCTTTTGCGGTAGTGCTTCTTCATCTTTGGAGAAAAAACACATTGCTTTCAATAGGCGTGGGAACGGTTTTGTATATGGTTTTGACACAGCTTGTTTTTAAATAATTGAAAGGAGCGCAACTGCGCTCTTTTGAGCTTGTCGATAATGTATCGGCAAGCTCGCAGACTTTGAAAAACGACGGTAGGATTTTGCGAAAAGTCTCCGTAGGCTTACTATGTAAGGTAGAGGGGCTTTTCGCGGGAAAGTGTGAAAACGCGGTGTGAATTCGATATTCACACCGCGTTTGAGTACTTATTCAACTACATTGGGACTGTTATTTAAAAACTATATCGTTTTTTAATGGTAAACCAAACTTAATATAGTTTTTCTATCACACGCCCGACCGAGTTTTTCGACAGTCTGAAAGGAGCGCAACTGCGCTCCTTTTCACATAGTAAAACCTGATTTACAGAACAAAAAGCATTTATGGTATATTTGAATTACAGAAAAACCAAGCCATGAAGTATGTTTAAAAAATTATTATTGTGATCTTGCATGAAAAAGACACAAATTATCGGAGGTTGAATTATGTTCTGTGTTAATTGCGGTAAAGAAATAGAGAGTAAGCAAAAGTTTTGTTCTGCTTGCGGAACCAAGAACCGGAGCTGTATATCCAAAGAAACAGATCGCATACTTACAACAAAGGAGGATTCTGTTTCTTCTGTTGATTCAAATCGGATAAATACTGTTTTCAACCGGGATGTATTAACAAATTACCTTAACAATTTGCAAACACTTGAGTTCGCGAAAAAAAGACTGACCGAGGAAAAGGAAAATATGGAAAGCCGTATTTCTTCATTGTGCCGTCCGGGATTTATAAAAGCCAGAAACAAATTATCAGATTACAGCATGCACTTTGGCATTATTGTTTTCATGGCAGCGCTGTTTTTAATTGCAATGTGGATTGGTAACGCCTTGAATGGAGAAGGGTTCTTTTCAACATTTAATAATGAAATAGAGCCGTTGGTTATATTCGCAGAAATTGTATCCGTTATAATAGCTGTTGTTACTTTTATATACATTATCAGTGACCATATAAGCGACGGTAAGAGAATTAAAAACGAAACCAAAGCTGAAAAGGAACGGTTGACAGAGGAGGGCAAAGAAAAAGAACTTTTGGAAAAACGCTTACCTCTTATCACAGAGGATCTGAACAAGACTTCACATTTGCTGGATGATGCCTATACCATTAATATTATTCCGGCAAAGTACAGGAATATATATGGTATCTATTTTCTGTATGAATACATTTCAACCTCTGTTGTTTCGCTTAGTGAAGCACTCTACCATTGCGATTTGGATGAAATAAGCAAAAAACTTGATGTTGTCATAGAACAGCAGAAAGTTGCAATTTTGGAAATGGCCCGTGCCAATGCTTTGAATGAACAAATGGTTCGCCAAAATGAAAAAATGTTAAAGCATGCCATAGCAATTGAAAACAACACTGCACTTGCGGCGCAGTATGTTCGTGTTGCAGCAGTAAACAGTAATACTATTGCATCATTACAAACCTATAAGTACTTTAAGAACGGCACATAATACATATTTAAGAACAAGTCGATGGTGTTTATTCTTTGAATTGTAAACAAATAAATAATTGCTTGACAAACGCGCAAAAGTGTGGTACAATGATTCCACCTCTGCGGAGAGGGCTTTTTTTGTCGTGGAAAAGCTTCATATATATTTCGCTGAGGGAGATAAAATCTGACACGGTTTTTCTTTTACCGTGATCTTAAAAATACTATCGGGAGGTGCCAATTAATGAGAGTTAAAATCACAATGGCTTGTACTGAGTGCAAACAAAGAAACTACGACACAAAGAAAAACAAGAAGAACGATCCTGACAGACTCGAAATGAAAAAGTATTGCAGATTCTGTCGTAAGCACACTCTTCACAAAGAATCGAAGTAGTAGGAGGCTAATATGGCTGATGTTGAAAAGAATGTAACTGAAGAAGTTACCGAAAAAAAGGATGCCAAGGCTACCGAAACCAAAGATGCAAAGGCAGCTAAGGCTGCGGCTAAGGCAGCTGCTAAGAAGAACAAGGTTCCTCTTGGCAAGCGTATCAAGAAGGCTTTAAAGGAATTTAAGGCTGAATTCAAAAAAATAGTTTGGAGCAGCAGAAGAAATACATTTGTTAATACTGTACTCGTATGTGTAGTAATGGCAGTTGTAGCAGTAACCATCGGTCTTTTGGACTTCGGTTTCTCCAAGTTGCTCGAATTACTTGCAGGCCTTGTATAATAATCGGAGATCTGTTCAATGAGCGATTTCAACGAAGCAAGCCCTGAAGTGCGTTGGTATGTTGCGCACACATATTCAGGTTACGAAAACAAGGTAAAAGCAAATCTCGAAAAGATTATCGAGAACAGAGGACTTCATCACCTTATTAAGGATATCCGTATCCCCGTAGAGATTGCGGTTGAAAATGAGGGTACCGAAAACGAAAAGCAGATAGAAAGCAAGGTTTTCCCAAGCTATGTTTTGGTTAAGATGATTATGTCTGATGAAAGCTGGCATATCGTGCGTAATATCCGCGGTGTTACAGGCTTTGTAGGCCCCGGATCCAAGCCCGTTCCCCTTACTGACGAAGAGGTAGCGGCAATAGGTATTGAAGTGCGTGTGACCGAGCTTCCCTATAATATCGGAGACAGTGTTAAGATTACCGGCGGTCCTCTTTCGGGATTTGTTGGTGTGGTTGAAGAGATTTCCGATGATAAAAAGAAAATCAAGGTTATGGCGTCTATGTTCGGACGCGAAACACCTGTAGAGCTTGACTCTGACAGCGTGGAGCTTATAAAGTAATATAGGCTCGCAATTATGTGGGAGAGGGAAAAATTTTACTTAATTCTCTCGATGAAAAACCACTTATGGAGGTAATTTAAAATGGCAAAGAAAATAATGGGCTACATCAAATTACAGATCGAAGCCGGCAAAGCTACACCTCAGCCCCCTATCGGTCCTGCATTGGGTCAGTACGGTGTAAGCATTCCTAACTTTACAAAGGAATTTAACGAAAGAACAAAGAACCAGATGGGTTATATCATTCCCGTTGTTATCACAGTTTATGCTGACCGTTCTTTCACATTTATCACAAAGACTCCTCCCGCACCCGTTCTTATCAAGAAGGCTTGCGGTATTGAAACAGCATCCGGTACTCCTAACAAGACCAAGGTAGCAAAGCTCACCAAGGATCAGGTTAAGGAAATCGCAGAGAAGAAGATGCCTGACCTTAATGCGGCATCACTTGAAGCAGCTATGAGCATGATTGCGGGTACAGCTCGCAGCATGGGTATAACTGTTGAAGAATAATTCAGGAGGATGCAGTAATGAGAAAAGGTAAGAATATAATGAAAGCGTAAAGCTTGTTGACAAGACCAAGCTCTACGATCCCAAGGAAGCTCTTGATCTTGTTTGCAAGACCGCAAAGGCTAAGTTTGATGAAACAGTTGAAATGCATATCCGTCTCGGTGTTGACTCCCGTCACGCTGACCAGCAGGTTAGAGGCGCTGTTGTACTTCCTAACGGTACAGGTAAGACCGTTCGTACTCTTGTTTTCTGTAAGGGTGACAAGGTTCAGCAGGCTCTTGATGCAGGCGCAGATTATGCAGGTTCTGATGAATATGTAGAAAAGATCCAGAAGGAAAACTGGTTCGAGTTCGATGTTATCATCGCTACTCCCGATATGATGGGTGTTATCGGTCGTCTCGGTAAGATCCTCGGTCCTAAGGGCTTAATGCCTAACCCCAAGGCAGGTACAGTTACTCCCGATGTTGCTAAGGCTGTTACAGAAGCTAAGGCAGGTAAGATCGAGTACCGTCTTGACAAGACCAACATTATCCATTGCCCCATCGGTAAGGCATCTTTCGGTGTTGACAAGCTCAACGAAAACCTTGAAACTCTCCTCGGCGCAGTTATTAAGGCTAAGCCTGCTGCAGCTAAGGGACAGTATATCAAGAGCTGTGTTGTAGCTTCTACAATGGGCCCCGGTATAAAGGTTAACTCTTCCAAGGTTGGCTGATATATCTGATATATAAAACAAAGCTATCGGAAACGATAGCTTTTTTGATTTTATAGAAATCTGAACACTATACCTAAGGATACGATTTAGTGAGTGTTGCGGTACTTTTTGTTGCAAATTAACGAAAAAGGTGATATAATATAAAAAAACAAAAGGATTGATGAAAATGAAAGTATTATTTATTGGAAACAGTTATACCTTTGACAATAGTCTTGCAAAGATGTTTGAAACTCTTGCAAATGAAAACAACAAGAATGTTACAGCTTTTTCGATCGCTCCGGGAGGCAGAGAGCTTCTTGATTACGCAAACAAGGATGAAGCTACACTTGAACTTGAAAAGCTTATTTCGGATAATTATTTTGATGTATGTTTTATTCAGGAAGAAAGTACCATGCCGATGAAGGATTACCCCCGATTTGAAAAAGGTCTTGAAAAGGTTCTTGAAATTATAAACAAAAAAACAGAAAAAATCATACTGTTCAATACATGGGGAAGAAAAGAAGGTTGCACCGAAACCTTGCCGGACTATGGTTGGACAAATGAAAGCATGACAAAAGGAATTTGGGAAGGTTATTCAAGGGCGGCTGAAAAATTCGGATTGGAAATCTCAAAGGTGGGGCTTAATTTCTTTGAAGTTAATTCTATGCATAAAAGTATTGAACTTTATGCATCCGACCGCGCACATCCATCCTATAAAGGCAGTTGTCTTGCATGTTTAACTCATTATTATACATTGTTTGGAGAATTTCCTTTAAACACATCTTCTCTTGAGATAAACTTTTCTGAGCTTAGTGTTTTCAAGAACACAGTTATTTTTAAATGAACTGACTTTCGGTATTGACAAATTTTGCATTGTGTTTTATAATTATTCTGTTAATATAGTGTATTTGGAGTAGACATGAAACGAATTTTAATTTTCATTTTAACTGTTGTTTTGTCCTTCAGCCTTGTTTCCTGTTCAATGATAACCGAATCAATTGACAATATAAAAAGCGGTACCGCTGTGTTGAAAAAGCACGCAGCCAACAAGGATAAAGAGAATTTTGAAGCCGATGATGAGGATGAAGACGAAGACGACGAAAAAGAAGAAACGAAAAAGGAAACCGAAAAGAAAGAGCAAGAAACAAAGGAGACCGAAAAGGTTGCCGAAGAAACAAAAGCTCCCGAAACTTCTGCCCCCCAAACCGATGCCGTAGCTGAAACTGCCGCTCCTCCTGCTGTATGTTCACATAAATCTTCCGGAGCGGCAAGCTGTACAAAAAACGAAACCTGTACATATTGCGGTGTAGTTCTGATGTATGCTTACGGGCACAAATATTCCGGAGGTTACTGTACCCGTTGCGGAAAAACCGATCCTAACTATAAAACCAATACACATTCTCACAGCTATACATCATATGTTTCCAAGCAGCCAACATGTACCTCTGCAGGAACATTGACATATAAGTGCAGCTGCGGTGATTCCTATACTGAATCGGTTGCCAAAACCGGACACAGTTGGATGGAAAAAACATGCTTTACACCTAAAACCTGTTCTTCATGTTGGAAAACAGAGGGTAGCGCAAGATCTCACAGCTATTCATCCGGGATTTGTGTTTATTGCGGAACATTAGATCCTTCTTATTCTGTTTCATATTGTTCAAGTTGCGGAGTAGTGGTTGAATCAGGTGAAAGATACTGTTATTTCTGTAAATACTACGGAGATGCAAGCGGTGACGCAGATTGGTGGTAAACAAAGCAGCAAAGTCCTTTTTGGGACTTTGCTTTTTCTATTGACATTTTTTGTTTTATAATATATAATTGTAATAATAATTTTTGTTTTGCGGAGCAGAATATGAAACGAATTTTAATTATAGCAATAACACTTCTTTTCTCTTTGAGTCTTGTTTCCTGCAGTATGGTTGTAGATTCTGTCAATAATATAAAAAGCGGCACTAATGTGTTGATCAAGCAGATGACAAAAAAGGATAAAGATGAATCCAAAAAAGCGGATAAAAAAGAAACCAAAGAAACAAAAAAAGAGACGGGAAAGATAAAGAAGGAAACGGAAAAGACAAAGAAAGAAACAGAGAAATCGACAAAAGAAACCGATAAGAAAAACCACGAAACAAAGGAAACCGAAAAGGCTACTGAAGAAACAAAGAAACCCGAAACACAAAAAACCGAAACTCAGGCGCCGGAAACAACCAAAAAAACCGAAACTACAAAAACTTGTACGCATCAGTCATCGGGTGCTGCAACCTGTACAAAAAATGAAACCTGTAAGCTTTGCGGAACAGTTCTTAAAAAAGCATTAGGTCATTCCTATTCACAGAACGCTTGTATTCGTTGCGGAAAACTTGATCCTGATTATTCACCGCCAACCCATACTACGCATAACTATCAAAAGTATGTTTCCAGAGATGCTACATGTACCAAAGAAGGTCTTATAACCTACACCTGTCCAACATGCGGAGATTCCTATACCGAAACAATACCCTTGGTTGCACATTCCTGGGCAGACAGAACATGTACTGCTCCCAAAACCTGCCGTGTATGCGGCAAAACAGAAGGCAGTGCAAGCGGACACAGCTATTACGGCGGCAGTTGTTCAAACTGTGGAGCAAGTGATCCTAATTACTCAACATCAAACTGTTGGGATTGCGGAAGAACGATTCCCGAATCTGATTGGCGATGCAGCTCATGCTCATATAACACTTCATGTTATGTTTGCGGCAGAACCCTTTCCACCAATGAGCTTTATGTTTGTTGGTCTTGCATGTCTTAAATTAAAATCAAATGCAAAAAGATCTTAACGATCTTTTTGCATTTTTTGTGTATAAGGGATTGTTCCACCTCGTGAGATTAAAGAATCGGTTGGTCACTAATGGTTGGGGTGGAATTGGGAACAGCAATTTGCCGCTTTTTCTTTGATTTCAGTGTGTTTTTTTGAAATACCGGATAACATCAAATCTTTTTTGCTAAATATTTCTATATTTCATTAAATTTCTTGACTTTTGACAAAAAATTTGATATACTTAAATTTAATATTGAAAGGCGGTAGAAAAACATAATGAATAAAACTTTTATAAAGCTTACATCATTTATTTTAATTCTTACTTTGCTTATTCCGTGTATTATGAGCTGCACAAAGCAGGCTCCCAGCATAGAGCTTCAGAATATTATTATACTTTTCACGGCAGATTCAAACGGAGAAATTTCGGATAACATAGGTTATGACGGAGTTGCAGCTTACAGATATGAAATGAAGGGCTTAACCGATTATGTTACAACGGTAGACCTTGGAAATGCATTTGCGAAAAACGGCGGTGATCTGAATTCTGCCGAAACGGTTGCCAACACAATGAACCGTGTTGGGTATGACTACGGTATTTTATCGGAAAATGAGATTGGTTTAAATCTTGAAAATTTTGAAAATGTTACCAATCATAATGATCTTCAGTATTTGGCCTGCAATATCTCTTATACGGGAAACGGCCAGAATCATCTTAAATCTATCAAGCCTTATGATATAGTTAAATACGGTGCTGTAGATGTTGCATATATCGGTGTTGTTTCACCTGATCTTGCCAATTCCTCTGCATTTACCGAAGGCGAAGAAAAAATATATGAATTGCAGGAAGCAAAAACAGCTTTTTATTCAACTGTTCAGAGCTATATTGATGAATGCGATGAACTTGGTGCAGAATATATAGTATTACTTTCACATTTATCCGAAACAGAAGATAAAAATTATCTTTCAGGTATTGAGCTTGCTAAAAATACCAGTGGAGCAAATGCTATACTTAACGGTGATACAACAACACCCGGATGTGTAGAAACGGAAAATAAAAACGGTGATATGGTATATGTTGGCTCATGCGGTTCAAATTTCAGCGCTATAGGTAAGCTTGTTATTAAAACTAACGGAAAAATTGAACTTGGTACGGTTTCCGATTATACCAAAAAGGATACGGCAATAAATTCATATTTGGAGAAAACCGGTGTAAAGGTTGAAGAAAAATTGGGTGAGGTTGTTGGCGAATCCGATTACGATATTTCCGTAAATGATGAAAACGGTATCAGAATGACACATATCAGAGAAACCGCTATAGGTGATCTTTGCGCGGATGCTTTCCGTTATGTGTTTGATGCAGATATTGGGCTTATCGCCGGAGATGAAATCGGAGAAGGAATCAGGACGGGAGAGCTTACCGGAGCAGATCTTAAAGCAGTTATGCCCCGCGGACACAGATGCTGTGTTATTGAAGCAACAGGTCAGGAGATAGTTGATGCTCTTGACATGGCTTGCAAGGATCTTCTTATTGCTACATCCGAAAACGGTGCAGCCGTAGGAGAGTTCGACGGATTTTTACAGGTTTCAGGTGTGAAATTTGAAGTGATCGGTTATTATGTAACTGCAGTTGAGCTTGACAGTAACGGTATGTATAACGGTCTTGAAGAGGGCGGATTATACCGTGTAACAAATGTAATGGTTGAAACAAGCAAGGGAGAATATACTCCTATTGATCTTGAAAAAACCTATACGGTTGCTGCAAGTAACTATATTTTAAAGCAGAGTGGTTACGGATATTCAATGTTTGCAGATAATAATTGTCTTGTAGACAGTACAACTCTTGATTATCAGATTCTGGCACAGTATATTTCACATAATCTTGGTGGAGAAATATTAGAAAAATATACCGCGCCCGATCAAAGAATAGTTATAAAAACTACAGCAAGATAAATACGCAATCACCGTGCTTTTGCACGGTGATTACATTTTTACAGGCAGATGTTTACAAATGTATTTACAAAAAAACCATTGACAAGAAAAAAACATTATGATATAATTCTTGATGAATAAAAGGCTGTGAAGAAAACAGTACTTGAAGGAATACTCATTTAAAGAGAGCCGCAGGTGGTGAGAGTGCGGCAATGAGCCTTTTGGGAATAACATTTCTGAGCCTGCGGAAGAACGCATTTTATGTCAGTAGAACCGCACGTTGCATCGCGTCAAGATGAAAGAGGTGGGCTTTTCCGAGGAAAGGTCAATTTGGGTGGTATCGCGGAAGTTGTGTCTTTCGTCCCATGTGGGATGAAGGGCGCTTTTGTTTTTTTACTGTATAGAAATTTAATTTGTTTCGTGTGATTTGTTCGCACCGAAGAATGGTGCGGAATTCGGCGTGCCAGACGGTGCTTTTTCATCCAAAAATAAGTAAAAATTATATCAAATAAATTTGGAGGTTTGTAAAAATGTTAAGAACACATACCTGTAATGAATTAAGAGAATCCAATATTGGTCAGAGAGTAACTCTCACAGGCTGGATTGCAACCGTTCGTGACCACGGCGGTGTGCTTTTTGTTGACCTTCGAGACCATTACGGTGTAACACAGATCGTGCTTTCAGACGATTCTATGCTTGCCGGTATTCCTAAGGAAACCGTTGTTCTCATTGAGGGCGAGGTTACCAAGAGAGATGAAGAAACAGTAAATGCAAAGCTTGAAACAGGTACAATCGAAGTAAAGGCAGATAAGCTTGAGGTTCTTGGCCCCAGCCAGCTTGGTCTTCCCTTTGAAATTGATGTATCCACCGCTACCCGTGAGGATGTTAGACTTAAATACCGTTTCCTTGATTTAAGAAATCCCAAGATCCACAATAATATCGTTCTTCGTTCCAGGATATTAAGCTATATGAGAGCACAGATGGAGGATATGGGCTTCCTTGAGATCCAGACTCCTATTCTTACAGCTTCTTCTCCTGAGGGTGCGCGTGACTATCTTGTTCCTTCAAGAAAGCATAAGGGTAAGTTCTATGCACTTCCTCAGGCTCCCCAGCAGTTCAAACAGCTTCTTATGGCTTCAGGATTTGACAGATACTTCCAGATAGCACCCTGTTTCAGAGACGAGGATGCCCGTCAGGACCGTTCCCCCGGTGAATTTTATCAGCTTGACTTTGAAATGTCCTTTGCAACTCAGGAAGATGTTTTTGAGGTAGCAGAAAAGGTTGTATACAACACATTTAAGAAATTCTCGGATAAGAAGGTAAGCGAGCCTCCCTTCCAAAGAATCACCTTTGCTGATGCAATGATGAAGTACGGTACCGATAAGCCCGACCTTCGCAATCCTCTTATTATAGAAGATCTTACCGATTTCTTTGCAGGCGTTGAGTTCCCCCTCTTCAAGGGTAAGCCTGTTCGCGGTATTGTTGCAGACTGTTCAGACAGAAGCAAGAAGTTCTTTGAGGATTCCCTCAAGTTTGCTATGAGTATCGGTATGAAGGGCCTTGGCTACCTTACACTCAAGGAAGGTGAATATAAGGGTCCTATCGCAAAGTTCCTTGATGAAGAGCAAACAAAGACACTTACCGAGATGGTTGGTATCAAGGAAGGCGAAACACTCTTCTTTATTTGCGATGCTCCTGCAGTTGTAAACCGCCTTGCCGGTGAAATAAGAACATGGCTTGGCGAAACATTGGATATAATAAATAAGGATTCCTTTGAGTTCTGTTTTATCGTAGACTTCCCCATGTATGAGCTCAATGCAGAAACCAACAAGATCGACTTTACACATAACCCCTTCTCCATGCCTCAGGGTGGTATGGATGCACTCCTTAACAAGGATCCTCTTGAAATCTTTGCATACCAGTATGATATAGTATGTAACGGTGTTGAGCTTTCCTCCGGTGCGGTTCGTAACCACAACCCCGAAATTATGAGAAAGGCATTTGAGATCGCAGGTTACGGTGAAGAGGATGTTAAGGCTAAGTTCGGTGCGCTTTATACAGCGTTCTCCTACGGTGCTCCTCCTCATGCAGGTATGGCTCCCGGTGTAGACAGAATGGTTATGCTTATTGCCGAAGAAGATACTATCCGTGATGTAATTGCATTCCCCTTGAACGGTAATGCACAGGATCTTATGATGGGTGCTCCCGGTGATGTTACCGAGCAGCAGCTCCGTGAGGTTCATATTAAGGTTAGAGACTAACGGCAAGTTGCCGCAGCCAATTTGCGCCCTGCATTTACTGAATATCTATTCTTTAAATGCACGGGGTGAGTACGGATTCTATATATTTTGAAAGGAGTTTTAATAAAATGACTAAAGAAATATTATTAAGACTTGAAAGTGAAAATCAGTTAGCTCTTGATGACACTCAGCGCGATGAGATTATTGCATTTATGGATGCACAGGGTGTTGAGTTTGCAAAGCTTGATGCCATAGATACCGAAAACACAGAAAGAATGGTTCATGTTATGCCAATTCTCACAGTTGTTCGTGAGGATGTTATGATCAAGAACTTTACCCGTGACGAGCTTCAGGCAGGAGCGCCCGAAACAATGGACGGCTACTGGCAGGTACCCCGTTTGGTTGAGTAAAGGAGGAGCTGACGATGAATTTATATATTGATAAGAAGGATTCTGCTGCTGCAAAGAATGTGGTAGTAGATGATATGATATTAACCAAGGATCTCACCACCACCGCAGGTTCTAAAATGCTTGAAGGTTATAAGAGTCTTTTTGCGGCAGAGGTTGCAGATAAGCTTGAAGGCGCAGGTTACACAGTTACAGGCAAGGCGAATGTAGGCGAGCTTGCAATTGACCTTGCAGGTGAAACTTCTTACTTTGGTGCAACCGAACTTGAAGGAAAGCTTACCAATGCGGCATCAGTTATCGTTAAGAACGAAGATGTTTGCGGCGCTGTTGTTTTTGAAGTAAACGGTGCTAATATGAGATCTGCGGCTCTTTGTGATCTTATTCTTGTTAAACCCACATACGGTACCGTTTCAAGATTCGGCACCATTCCCGGTGCTTGTTCGGGTGATACAGTTTGTGTTATGGCAAAAACTACCGGGGCAGCTCATGAGCTTCTTGATGCCGTAGCCGGCTATGACTGCAAGGACGGAACCATGCACGCAGATGAAAAGTGCGCACTCTTAAAGAGCGGCGCTGAGTTTGCTCCCGTGAAAAAGGTTGCAGTTGCAAACTCTCTTTGCGATACTGCTGATCCCGCAAAGGTTGAAGCCTTTAAGACTTTTCTTGCTAAGGCAGGGGTTGAAGCGGTAGAGGTTGATGCAGATATTCTCACATCCGCATCCGCTGCATGGACTGCACTTATGTGCGCAGAGCTCTGCAACAATGTTTCCCGTTATGACGGTGTAAAGTACGGTTACCGTACCAAAAATTATAAAAATATTGACGAGCTTTATACTAACAGCCGTACAGAGGCCTTTGGCATGCTTTTGAAGACCGCTATTCTTTACGGTTCGGATGCTCTTTCCACAGGTAACTACGAAAAGGTATATGATAAGGGACTGCGCGTTCGCCGCGTAATTTCGGAATATTTTGCGTCTTTGTTTGCAGAATATGACGCGGTTCTTATGCCTGTTACCTCTAAAGATGAGTACACTATGGCTGATATTGAAGCTGACAGATATATTTCCTTTAAGGAAAACCGTTTTACCTCACCTGCCATGATTACAGGACTTCCTGCGGTTGTAGTTGGCGGTGTACAGCTTGTTGGTAAGGCATTTTCGGAAAACGCATTACTTGACCTCGCAGAAAAATTTGAAAAGGAGGGCAAATAAATGAAATACGAAACCGTCATCGGCTTGGAGGTTCATGTTGAGCTTGCCACCGAATCAAAAATTTTCTGTTCCTGCTCCGCTAAGTTCGGTGCAGAGCAAAATGATCATGTTTGCCCTGCATGCTGCGGCATGCCCGGTATGCTTCCTATCGTAAACAAGCGCGTTGTTGACTTGGGTATGACTGCTGGCATGATGCTTAACTGTGATATTAACAGAACTACCACCTTCGATAAAAAGAGCTATTATTATCCTGATCTTCCCGGCTCATACCAGACTACACAGTGGTTTGCACCTATCTGTGTAAACGGTAAGGTTAAGATCAATACTTCAAAGGGTGAAAAGTTCGTTCGTATCAAGCAGATACACATGGAGGAGGATGCAGGCAAATTGGTTCATGATGACTGGACCGATACCTCCCTTGTTGACTATAACAGAACAAGTGTACCCCTCATTGAAATAGTAAGTCAGCCCGACCTTTCAAGTGCGGAGGAAGTGCTTGCATATCTTGAAAGACTTCGTGACCTTCTCCGTTTTGCAAAGGTTTCGGATTGCCGTTTTGAGCAGGGAAGTATGCGTTGCGATGTAAACCTTTCTATCCGTCCCGAGGGCAGTGATAAATTAGGTGTCCGCACCGAGATGAAGAACATGAACTCTCTTTCCGCGATTGAAAGAGCAATAGATTATGAGGTTGCAAGACATATTGATGCTCTTGAAAACCACACCGAAGAACTTGTTCAGGAAACCCGTCGTTGGGATGATGTTAAGGGCAAGAGCTATTCTATGAGAACAAAGGAAACTGCGGGAGATTACCGTTATTTCCCCGATCCTAATGTTATGCCCGTTGTTATTGATGATGAGTGGTTTGACTCTATCAGGGCATCTCTTCCCGAATTCCCTGAAGTTAAAAAGGCGAAGTATACAGAAGAGCTCGGTCTTTCTGAATACGATGCAGATCAGCTTACCCAGAGCAGAGCATACTGCGATTGCTTTGAAGCGGCTTTGGCTGAATCCGGTATGGCAAAGGAATCTGCAAACTGGATAATTTCCGATTGTGCAAAGGCGCTTAACCGTCGTCAGGAAACTGCGGATATGTTAAAGATCAACGGTAAGGCTTTAGGTCAGCTTATCAAGCTCGTTTCCGAAGACAAGGTAGGTCGTGCAAACGCAAAGAAGATTCTTGATGCAATGTTTGAAGAGGATATTGATCCTCTTGCTTATGCAGAAAAGAACGGCTTTATCGTTTCTAATGACACAGGTGCAATTGAAGCAATAGTTAAGGCAGTGGTTGAAGCGGATCCCAAGTCTGTTGCAGACTTTAAGGGCGGCAAGGAAAAGGCTCTCATGGCCCTCTTCGGCAAGTGTATGAAGGAATTAAAGGGTAACTGTAATCCTCAGGTGCTCCGCGAGATCTTAATTGATCAGATAAATAAAGCGTAATATATCAATATCCCTTTTGTTATGCGGCAAAAGGGATATTTTTTTGAAGAGTTTAGCCCTTCACCCATCCCCTACGGATTTGCGGGTATCTTTTGTTTGATTTAAGACATTTCGTTTTATAAAACTCCACGAAATTATCGCGCAAATCGCAAAACACGAACAAGCAGACCGTTTACAAAACATAAAAACTGTGTTATTATATTAGGTGTACAGTTATATCTTAATTCACACCTTGACAATAATACGAGACTGTGTTAAAATGAACTTGCGACACAATTGAATGAATGTTTCACTCTCAAAGTGTGTATTTTTATTTTGGTAAAAATGCATGCTCTTTTCCGCATACTTTGAGTAGTGGTAACAATTGTGTCGCAGCAATCGGAGTTATGCGTTTTTCGGTGCGTGGCTTCGGCTGCGCACTTTTTATTTATATTTTAGGAGGAATATTAAATGAAAAATGTTAAACGATACGTATCTTTAATTATTATTGCAGTAATGCTTATAACCACAATATCGCTAACTATTCCGGTCCATGCCTATGAATATTTCAATGGAAAATGTGGTGATAATCTTACCTGGAAGTATAATACCGGTGATGGGAAACTTATAATTTCGGGCACAGGGGATATGTACAATTATGAGGCAGGAAAATCACCTTGGAATTTAGAGCTTAAATATTACGATTTTTTAACCATAATCATTGAGTCTGGGGTAACAAGCATTGGAGATAATGCGTTCAGGGGTATGGTTTTTTCCGGTGACCAAGTAATTTTACCAGAGGATTCCCTTACCTATATCGGCAAGAATGCATTCAGTGGCACAGCAATATCTTCAATAAATCTTCCTTCTACACTGAAAACAATAGAGGAACAAGCTTTTTATCAAACTGCGCTTACCTCTGTTACCATTCCGGCAAGTGTAAACTATATTGGTCATTTAGCCTTTGTTGGAACAAGCCGTATGTATTACGGTACAACCCTAAATAATATACAAGTTGATGAAGACAATCAGTATTATACTTCTGTGGACGGTATACTTTTCAACAAAGATAAAACCGAACTTATTTGTTATCCAAATTCAAAAAAAGACGATATTTATACTGTACCTGAAACTGTTAAGAAAATACATGATTGTGCATTTACCTTCTCTGGTGCTGAACCGGAAGAAATATCAAGGCTTAATGAGGTTCACTTACCTTATGGACTTGAAGAAATAGGTAGCAGAGTTTTTTTAGGCAGAACTCTTAAAAATTTTACTATTCCCGAAACCGTACATACTATAGGAGACAGAGCATTCGAAGGTGCGTTAACTTCTATAAATATTCCTGATTCCGTAACCTCCATCGGTGAAGAATGTTTTCGTAACTGTAAAGCTACAGAAATAGCAATCGGCTCGGGTATCACAACTATACCCAAAGGTGCTTTTTCAGGTACAGGCACATCCAAAAAACTAACAAAATTAACCATAGGAGATAATGTAAAATACATAGCTAAGAATGCATTTTCCTATTCGTGTTATAAAGAGATAATATTTTCCGATAGTGTTGAAAGTATTGGAGAAGATGCTTTTTTATGTGTTAGTAAATTAGAAAAAATAGAAGTACCAAGCACTAACGAATATTTTTCTTCGATTGACGGTGTTTTATATAATAAAGATAAAACTGTATTATTGCTGTGTCCCGATCAAAAAGAATTAAAAACGATAGAGCCGAGTGTTACTACTATAGGTTGCAAAGCTTTTGCTTATAATGACAAGGTAAAAAATCTTGTTCTAAGCAATAATGTAACTAAAATAGAGGATTCTGCTTTTTACGAATGTACAGAATTAGACAGTATCACTATATATGACAGTACCTTAGAAATCAGTTATAATGCATTTTACGGAAATGAATGGGTTACAATAATTTGTTCCAAAGGTTCCTACGCACAAGAATATGCATTGAGCATGAATATGTATGTTGAATATGTTTGTTTCCATAGTTTTACCAACTATGTTACAAACGATGATGAAACTTGTACCGAAAATGCAACTAAAACAGCATATTGTGATAAGGGATGCGGCACCACAGATACAATAATTATCGAAGGTTCTGCATTAGCTCATTCCTTTACTGACTATGTTGATGACGACAATGCAACTTGTACAGAAAACGGTACAAAGACTGCAAAGTGTGAAAGATGTGACGTTACCGATACCCTTGTAATCGAAAACTCTGCTCTTGGTCACAGCTTTACAAATTATGAGGTTATAACAGAAGCTACTTGTACCCAAAACAGAGTAAAGGAAGCTCTTTGCGATAACGGATGCAGCGAAAAGGATGTTATAACAGAAGAAGCTTTAGGGCATACACCCGGTGAATGGATAGTTATAGAAGAGCCTACCTATGATTTTGGAGGTTATAAGATCCAAAACTGTACGGTATGCTCCGAGGTAATAAATACCGAAACAATACCTTCACTTGTATACGAAGGTTTCCCCGATGTTGAAGAAGGCGCTTGGTATTATGATGGTGTGGAATACTGCTTTAAGCAAGGTTATATAATGGGTACTGATAAAGGAACCTTTGAACCTGGAAACGAGCTTACAAGAGAGCAGTTTGTAACCATTCTTGCAAGAGTTGCAGGTGCAAAATTAAGCGAATATACCGAAAGTAAATTTGAAGACGTTGAGGCTGATTCCTGGTACGCTCCCTCTGTTATCTGGGCTAATGAAAACGGTTATGTAAACGGTATAGGTAACAACAAATTCGGAGTTGGAGAACCCCTTAGCCGGGAGCAGTTGGCAAC
>JAFYPJ010000021.1 GCA_017547545.1 Clostridia bacterium
CAGTCAAGAATATGATGTCCGTGGAGTTCATAAACTGCTGTGTAGGAGGTGTCCTTATTTAATGAATAAACTTCATTATCCATAAGGAAGGATTCGGTTTCTTCGTTATACCAGCCCTTGAATATATGACCTACTCTGGAAGGAGTGGGAACATCCGCAATTGCTTCACCGTATGCAACATCGCGGCTCTGATCTTCAAGTGCAAGGTATCCTTCCATTGCGTTGAAGGATACGGTATATGTATCGTCATGTGCAGCTGCGGTAGCCCACTGTGCATAAAGTACAAGGGGTTCGCTTGAGCCGTAGTCGGCAATAACATCACCTGCTGCATATGCAGTACCCGAACCGTCGGGCATTGTGTTCCAGCCAAGGAATTCGGGATCAGCTGCAAAACCGTTGTCAAGAACTGTATAATCATTGTAGCTGTATATCTTGTCGCCCTTGAATGTCATATATTCAACAACATCTTCGCCTGCGCCGCCGTTAGCCTTATATGTAACGGAGGGTTCCCAGATTGCATAGTATTCCAATGCACATTCACCGTAGGTGGTGTGTGTGGTATAGAATGCATCCCAGCTGTAGCCGTTGGAATTGAAGATCGGAATTTCGAGCCAACCGTCATGGTTGTAAAGACCGTAGATTGTTCCGTCCTTAAATACTCTTGCATATACGGTTTCACCGTTAGCATCGGTGTAAAGTCTTGCACCGGCTTTTACGGGAGAGTTTTCAAGACGGGGAAGATTGAAATATCCAAGCTTTGTGGAATCATTTACGGTATTGCTGTAACCAACAACAAATTCTTCCTGAATATCGGTACCTGTCATGGGGAATGTACCGCCGTCTGCGTTATAAACTATGGGGTTGCCCCAAACTGCATAAAGTGTTGCAGGAGCGTTTGCTGTGTAAGCTTCATGGTAAGCTGTTCCGTTTCCCTTACCGTTAGGAAGCTGATTTGTATTCCATTCAACAAAAACATCAAGTCTGCCCAAATCGCCTGCTACACCGGGAAGCATGCCGTAGTTAGGCTGAATATCATTTTTATGATGGAAAAGAGCAAGGTCAACAGCAGGGAACTTATATAAGGTCTGTGTTGAACCCCAACCCTGTGTACCGGGGTTAAGCTTAACCTCATATGCCCAGGATGCGAACAAGGTAGCACCGTTGTTTACAAGGATCTGGGGCTGTGTGCCTACATGGTAAGTGATCTCACCGCGGTCAGCCTGGTCCTTTGTGAAAGCCCAGCCTCTGAATACCATTCCGGGGTTTTTAGGATCACTTGCGGGAAGAGTGATTATTGTTCCTGCATCAACCGTTATGGTTGCGGGAACGCCTTTACCACCGTTACCGTCGAAGTAGATGGTGCATTGTTCTGCTGCGGATGAAGGCATCTGGAATGCGCACACACCAAGCAACATTAACACCGTTAAGAATAATGATGTGATTCTTTGAAGCTTTGACATAGTTCCTCCTTGATTTGAATAATTTTTTTGTTCAAAACGCTTGAATCATTAGTTATTTTACACTAAAATTCATAAATTGTCAATAACTTAATGTGTATTTGTATAAATTATTATATAACTTTTTTAAAATATAATAAAGCAGCATGTGAATTATACATGCTGCTTTAAAATTTTTATTACAGATAACCTAAAACTTCCTTTTTCTTTTGCAAAAATTCTTTTGTAAGCTCAAAATCCTTGCATTTGTCATTTACTTTCAACTCTTTTATAGTTAAAGAATCCTTCATTACAATTATACGGTCTGCAAGTATAAGTGCTTCATCCGTGTCATGAGTTATAATTATTGTGGAAATTTTCATCTGATCTTTAATATCCAGATACCATTTTTGCATTTTGTTACGGGTAACCGCATCAAGAGCACCAAAGGGTTCATCAAGAAGTATAACACCCTGCGATTGAATAACTGTGCGAAGCAAAGCGGCTCTTTGCTTCATTCCGCCCGACATTTCTTTCGGATATTTGTTTTCATAGCCTGAAATACCGAAGAATTCAAAGTGTTTTTTCACTGTTTCTATTGCAACATTTTTCTTTTCCCCTTTAATTATCAATGGAAGTGCAACATTTTCGGCAACCGTATAATAAGGAAGCAAAAGATCCTTTTGCTGCATATAGCTTATATGTCCGGGTTTGGCGGTAATATCTTCACCTTTTAAATATACATTTCCGCTATCCGGAGCAAGAACTCCCGATAATATGTTTAAAAGAGTTGTTTTCCCTATACCACTTGGGCCGAGAAGGGCAAGGGTTTCACCCTTTTGCAGGGAGATGGAGAGATCTCTGAATATAAAATTTCCGTCAAATGATTTGCTTATTTTATTTGCATAAAGGATGTTATTCATGATCGGTCAGGCAGATAATCGTTTGTAAATCCGTAGTTATCCGGTATTTCCTTTTCTATAAGTTTTTTTTCCCAAAGGTAATAAAAGAACAGATTCCAACGGTTTTCGTCAAATTGTCCCCAATATTCGGAATCTGAAATATATTCTTTTGCAAGATATTTCTGGCTTGCAACAACTATATCGCGGTCAAGCTCCGGAGCATATTCAAGAAGGATATCAGCTGCTTTTTCAGGTTCGTCTATTGCGTATTGATAGCCTTCTTCGGTAGCTTTAAGGAAAGCCTTTGCTGCTTTGGGATTTTCTTTAAGGAAGCTGTTGTTTGCTATAAGAACAGGAGTGTAAAAATCAAATGCGGGGTTGATGTCTCTGAAAGCAAAATAATTTGTGTCAATACCTTTAACCTCACAGGCAACACCGTCCCAGGCATAGTAGATCCATACACTGTCGATATTTGTTTGAATGGCGGTAATTGTGTCTGTAACGGTTGAAGGAATAAGTGCAAGCTTTGTAAAGTCACCGCCCTGTTTTTCCATGCAATCCCTGATTATTGAAAGCTCGGTTGGGAGCTCCCAGGTTGCATAATTGTGTCCTTCAAGATCCTTTGCGGATTTGATTCCTTTGTCCGCGGTTGAGATTATACCCGATGTGTTATGAGCAATAAGTGCGGCAACTGCGGTTACGGGCAGGGGAGAGTCGGTGGCAAATGCAGGAGCAAGGTAGTCCTGAAAATCCACACCGAACTGTGCTTTGCCGGATGCCACAAGGGAAGCGGCACCGTCTTCGGGCGGTTGCTGAATTGTTACTTTAAGTCCTGCTTTTTCGTAGTAACCCATTTTCAAGGCTACATAAAGTCCCGTATGGTTTGTGTTGGGTGTCCAGTCCAAAACAACGGTAATCTCATTATTATCCTTTTTTGTGCAGGCGGTAAAGGGGAAGATCATTACCGCACATAAAAGTATTGCAATTATTTTTTTCATTGTTTTTTCTCCTTATTATTGTATGGCATTGTTACTTTTTCAAGCAAGGATATCAAAGCCATAAGTAAAATGCTTAACAGCGAAACAAGTATAATTACCGCAAACATTTTGTCAAAAGCATATGATTTTCTTACTCTTGTCATGTACACACCCAATCCGTTTGTACCGCCCAACCATTCGCTGATTACAGCGGAAACAATACAATAGGAAGAAGAAACCTTTAAACCTGCAAAGAAATGGGGTAAACTGCGTGGGAATTTAACATGGCGGAATATCTGCGCATTGTTTGCTCCCATACTTTTTAAAAGTTTAATTTCATCTTCATCTGCCGAAGCAAAACCGTCAAGAAAGCCTATGGCTAAAGGGAAAAAGCATACAACCACTATAAGTATCACCTTGGGTGACATTCCAAATCCAAACCAAAGTACCAAAAGGGGAGCAATGGCTATGGACGGAACGGTTTGTGTAACCACAAGTAAGGGATACACAGCTTTTTTTATCCAATTGAACCTATCCATTACAACCGCAAGTAAAAAACTTAAAACTATGCTTATTCCCATACCGGTAAAAGTTTCTGCAAGGGTATATTTGGAATGGATACACAGAAGCTTGAAATCACCGATAAATGCATCAAGCACCGCTTTGGGTGAAGGCATCATAAAGGCGGGAAGAGCTTCAGAAGCGCATAAAGCTGCCCATGCAATTATAATTACAGCAAAGGTAGCAACGGGTAATAAAAGGTTAATTATGCTTTTTAGTCTTTTCATCAATGGTCATAACACTGCCTTGCGCCTTGGCACAGATCTTAACATAGGTCATTATTTCATCCGCGCCTGCTTTAAGGCATATTCTTGTAACTTCGGAAATCATCTTCATGATTGTATCGTAATCGCCCTCAACGGTAGTTTCAAAGGGGCCAACCGTTGTATTAAGGTTATAGCTTTTAATATAGGCAATAGCCTCGTCAACAATACGGACTACTTCTTTGTTATCCGCATTCATAGGCAATACTTGAATTGCCGCACTTGTAAGTTGCATAAAAGTACTCCTTTCAAAGAAAAAAGACTTCCCGTCGGAAGTCTTGAAATAGTGTCACTATCTCCCTCCGCCGGCATTATCCGGATCAGGTTATGGGTCCCAAGCTCAACGCTTGATCTCAGCCGAGGTAACTCAGCTCCCCTGTTGTACAAGTTGATTATATACTTATTGTTTTATTTTGTCAATAGTTTTTGAATTATTTCTCAAGAATCAGAGCAATAAATTTCAAATCACAGTCGCCGGTATTTTCAAGTGCATGGCTTTCTCCGTTATTACAGAAAAGCACATCACCCACATTTACCTCATAGCATTCTCCATTGTCATTATACATACCCTTGCCACAGGTTATGAAATATGTTTCAGTTTCACCCTCGTGGGTATGTAAACCAAGGGAACATCCTGCTTCAAGGGTAATTTCCGAAAACATACGGCAGCCGCCCGACATTTCGGAAGCTGTTAATAACGATTCGGAAATAAGATGTCCTTTACCGCCAAAACGCTTTTCTATGATCTTTTTTGTCCGTGTTAATTTCATAAATTCACTTTACCGAATATTTGAAGCAACAAAAATAGCATCATTGGATATCTTCTTGGGAAGATCCATCTGATTTATAGCACCGATAATACCGGTAATGAAGGGAATTATGCAGCAGAACCAGCCTACAACAAGTGCAATTATCTTACTTGTCCACTCTTCATCGCTGAATGAAACATTTAAAACATTGTTGGTTAATGTAAAGGTAGCCTTTATGCCTGCACCCATTCCCAAAATAGTGTTTATTCCGCCAATATCTTTAGAGAAAGAAAGTACGGTGGAAGAAGCGTAGGTTGCAACATAAACGGTGAATCCTTTTTGAGAATAAAGGGTAGCGAGGTCATTTGAAAATCTGTTTATGTCGAAATTAGGGGATACATTAAAAGCAGAATTGTTTGCCATAATATTCAGTCACCTCTGTATAGATTACTTATATATTTAATATACCATAGAATTTGTAAATAGTCAAGATGGAGTAGTATAAGATAGGAATAAAAACGCCCAAAAGTAATACAGTTATATGCCGAAGGCATATATCACCCACCGAGGGTGGATATCATATTGAAGATATATCATC
>JAFYPJ010000022.1 GCA_017547545.1 Clostridia bacterium
CGTATCGCCGCACTTGAAGCTCAGCTTAAAGAGATGGACGAAAACCGCACAACCAAGCGCAAGGCAAGGGAAAAATCAGGTATATGCAAGGTTGCCATTGCAGGTTATACAAATGCGGGAAAATCAACTCTGCTCAATTATCTCACAGGGGCGGGCATACTTGCGGAGGATAAGCTTTTTGCTACCCTTGATCCCACAACCCGTAAGTTCACCCTGCCGGATAACACCGAAATACTTTTAACAGATACGGTAGGATTTATCAGAAATCTTCCCCATCATCTTATAAGGGCATTTCGTTCCACCCTTGATGAGGTGAAATATGCGGATGTTATAATGGTTTTGGCAGACACCTCCGATCCCCGCTGCGATGAACAGCTTGAGGTTACGCAAAAGCTCCTTTTTGATTTGGGTGTATCTGCAAAGCCCGTACTTTATGTTTATAATAAATGCGATAATGCAAGCTCGGATTTTCTTGGTGCATCAAGCCGTATTCCCGGCTCATCTGTTGCCTATATAAGTGCAAAAACAGGTGTTGGTGTAAATGAAATGCTTGAAACCCTTTCAAGCCTTTGCAACGGAGGAAAAAGCAAGGAGATCTTTGCAATTCCTTATTCCGAACAGGGAAATCTCAATGCATTGTACAAATATGCAACCGTACATGATGTGGAATACGGAGACAGTTATATTGCAGTCAGCGCAACCGTTGATGCAAAAACCAAGGGTATGATGGCAAAATATCTGCAAAGGAGAGCAGAGAATGAAGAAAAAGAATGAAACTTCCACGGAAGAAAAGGTCACTTTATATACAACCCTTGCCGGCAGCGGTGAGGCGGAAATAATAGAAAGAAAATCAAGATTTATAGGTCATGCCAAAAGGGTAACAACCGAAGGCGAGGCAATAGAGTTTATCAATAAGATAAGAAGTGAGCATTCTCAGGCAACCCATAATGTTTATGCCTACATGGTAAAGGAAAATAATATCCAGCGTTATTCAGACGATAACGAGCCCCAGGGTACGGCAGGTATACCCACCCTTGATGTTATCAGAAAAAGCGGTTTTACCGATGCGGTGATAGTGGTAACAAGATACTTTGGAGGTATACTTTTAGGTGCGGGAGGACTTGTAAGGGCATATTCCGCGGCGGCAAAGGCGGCGGTGGATGCGGCAAGGATAGTTACCTATGAGCAGTATACAGAGTTTAAGGTTACCGTAAATTATTCAGACTATCAAAAGCTTCAATATGATTTTCCCTCCTTCGGAATAATTGTGGATTCCTCGGATTTTGGTGCAGATGTGGTACTCTGCCTTGCAATCAAGGATATAAGATATGAAGAATACTGCAAAAAGCTCTCGGAAATGACAGGCGGAAAATTAGTTCCCGAAAAAACAGGTAACAGATTTGATTATAAATAATTGAATAATTCCGATACACTGAAAAATCGTAAAAATAAAAGAGGTTTTACCGATATTTTATCGTATATTAAGAATGTTATGATATTTACACAGGATTATGATCAGTTAAAAGTGAAATATATCGGAGATTATTACAGTCTTCGTTTCAGTAAGGAAAAAACTTACTTTGCAAAGAGAGATCTGGAATACGGAATGCTTCATATAGTTGATGACCTTGGGGAAGAAGGTTCGTTTTTGCCTGAGGAATTTGAGGTAGTTAAGGTTTTGAGAAACGGAGGTTTGCCGGATGAAGACGATTCGGGAGATGTTATGTGAAAGAGAAAGTGAGGTTCTTTCACCCTATGCTGCCCATGCGGCATTCAGCAAGGGACGGTTGATGGATATTGAACCCTGCTCTCTGCGTACCGAATTTCAGAGGGACAGAGACCGTATCACTCATTCAAAGGCATTTCGCCGCCTTATGTACAAAACTCAGGTTTTTTTATCCCCTGAGGCAGACCATTATAGAACAAGGCTTACCCATACCCTTGAGGTTACGCAGATTGCAAGAACCATTGCAAGAGCATTGAATCTCAACGAGGATCTTTGCGAAGCGATAGGCTTGGGGCATGATCTCGGCCACACCCCCTTCGGTCATGCGGGGGAAAGAGTGTTGCAAAGATGCTATGATGAAAATTTTTCTCATAATGCGCAGAGCCTTCGCGTTGCGGACAAGCTTGAAAAATTAAATCTTACCTTTGAGGTGAGAGACGGGATTCTGAATCATGTTTGGAAAGAAACTCCCTGCACTCTTGAGGGCAGGATAGTTCAGTATTCAGACAGAATTGCGTACATAAACCATGATATAGACGATGCCTGCAGAGCAGGAGTTATGAAGGAAAGCGATATACCCGATTCTATACTTTCGGTATTGGGATACAATCACAGCAACCGTATAAACACAATGGTAACCAGCATAATAAGAGCAAGCACCGGAACGGATACCGTTACCATGGAGGTCGATGTAAAAAAGGCAACCATGGATCTTCGCGAGCTGCTTTTTGAGCTTGTTTATAAAAACCCCATTGCCAAGGGTGAAGAGGGAAAGGCAGAGGAAATGCTGCACATGATGTTTGATTATTTCTGCCGTTATCCCGAAAAGCTTCCTTCGGAATATATTCCCACGGTTGACAGCGAGGGCGTTGAACGCGCCGTTTGCGATTATATATCTGGGATGACAGACAGATATGCCGTTGCAAAATTCAATGAGATATTCATTCCCGAAAGCTGGGGAGCAAAATAGCTTAACGGGGGGAATCTGTATTAAATAAGGAGGTAATTGTTTGATATCAAAGGAAGTTATAGAAGAAATTAAATACCGCAATGATATCGAAGATGTTATCTCCGGATATGTTGCTTTGAAAAGGGCGGGAAGCAATTCCAACGGCTTATGCCCCTTTCACAGCGAAAAAACACCCTCCTTTACCGTTTTCCGTTCTTCCCAGAGCTTTTACTGCTTCGGATGCGGTGCAGGCGGAGATGTAATAACCTTTATTATGAAGGCAGAGAGCCTTGATTACAGAGGAGCTCTTGAATTTCTTGCCAAAAGAGCTGGAATAACCATAACAGAGGATGAAAGGGATAAAGAGCAGGGTGTAAGACGGACAAGGGTACTTGAAATGAACCGCGAGGCGGCAAGGTTTTTCCATGAAACGCTGAAAAACACCCCCGAAGCTCTTAAATATCTTGCACGAAGAGGGCTGGACGGTGCAACCATAAAGCATTTCGGTATAGGCTATGCGCCCGAATCCTTTAATGCCTTAACAAACCATATGCACAAATTGGGATATACGGACGAGGAGCTCAAAACTGCTTTCCTTGCGGGAATAAGCGAAAAAACGGGAAGAGCCTATGATTATTTCAGAAAAAGAATAATTTTTCCCATTATCAATACAACAGGAGAGGTAGTAGCCTTTGGCGGCAGAGTTACAGACGATTCCAAGCCAAAGTACCTTAATACCTCGGATACCCCGGCATTTAAAAAGAGCAAAAATCTCTTTGCTTTGAATTATGCAAAGTCCCATTGTGCAGAGCGAATGATACTTTGCGAAGGATATATGGATGTTATCGCTCTCCATGCCGCAGGCTTTCAGAATGCCGTGGCAACCCTGGGAACGGCACTAACTGCTGAACAGGCAAGGATAATGAAAAAGTACACCAATACGGTGCTTATATCCTACGATTCGGATGAGGCAGGGCAGCGAGCTGCCAACAAAGCCTTCACCTTGCTTGGCGAAGCGGGGCTTGAAACAAGAATACTCCGTATGGAGGGTGCAAAGGACCCGGACGAATATATCAAAAAATTCGGTAAGCTGAAATTTCAGAATGTAATAGACGGAAGCTTTACCAGATTTGACTATAAATTTTTAAAAATCATATCGGAAAATGATATAGAGACCACTCAGGGCCGTGTCAAGGCAGCGGCTTTGGCTTGCGAGGAAATTGCAAATACTCCTTCAAGTGTGGAAAGAGAAATATATATCGGTAAAACCGCAGATAAGCTAAACATATCGGCAGACAGTCTCAAAAGGGATGTGAACAGGCTTATATCAAGGCGTACCCGTAAGGAACAAAAGGAACAAACACAAAAGATAATAATGGAATCACAAGGCTATGCAGACAGGGTGAATCCGGACCGTATCAAAAATCTCAAGGCCAATTCGGCAGAGGAAATGATACTTGGAATAATGCTGAAATTCCATGAATATATCAAGGGTGTAAATTCGGGAAAATTCGATTTGAAGGCAGAGGATTTCGTTTCCGATTTTTCCAGAAAAGTATTTGTTGCCGTAACAGAAGCGGGGGAAGACTTTGATATAGGGATATTGAATGAAAAATTCACCGAAGCTGAAATGGCAAGAATAATAAAAATGCAGGTTTTAAGAGAGGGTTTAACAGTAAATGACAAAATATTTGCCGATTCTGTAAATACTTTAAAGGAAGCGGGCAGAAAAAACACCCTTTCCATTGAAGAAATAATAAATAAAAAAAGAAATAAAACCAATAACAAATAAATTTGAGGTGTAAGAATGGCTACAAAGAAGACAAAGGCAGAAATCGAACAGGAAAACGCGGTAATTGAAGAGGAGATCAAGGCAAAAGAAGCCGAAGTTGAAGAAAAAACTGAAGAGGATGCAGAAGAAAAGCCTGTAAAGAAAACCAGAACAAGAAGAAAAAAGGCGGAAGCCGTAAAGGAATCCGAGCAGCAAAAGGATCCCGAAAAGAAGCCTGATATAAACGAGCTTTTTGAAAAGGCAAAGGAAAAGGGAAGCATTGCGAACTCCGAGCTTATGGAGGTTATCGAGGAATGCGACTATGATATCGAACAGATAGAAAAAATATATGAGCAGTTTGAAGGCGCAGGTATTGAGATCAAGGGTTATCTTGATATTCCCGAATTCGAGGAGATCGAAAGCGAGGTAGAAAGATACGAAAGCGCCGAGGATATGGAGCAGATGCTTGCGCAGGACGGTCTTGCAATAGACGATCCTGTTCGTATGTATCTTAAAGAGATAGGCAAGGTTCCGCTTCTTGAAACAGAAAGAGAGCTTGAGCTTGCAAAGAAAATGGCAGAAGGCGATGAAATGGCAAAAACCGAGCTTGTTGAAGCAAACCTTCGTCTTGTTGTAAGCATTGCAAAGAGATATGTGGGTAAGGGAATGTTCTTCCTTGATCTTATCCAGGAGGGTAACCTCGGTCTTATGAAGGCGGTTGAAAAGTTTGATTACCGCAAGGGCTACAAGTTCTCAACCTATGCAACATGGTGGATTCGTCAGGCAATCACCCGTTCTATTGCAGATCAGGCAAGAACCATCCGTATACCGGTTCACATGGTTGAAACCATACACAAGGTTTCCCGCATATCCCGTCAGCTTTTGCAGGAATACGGACATGAGGCAACCGCAGAGGAAATAGCAGAGGTTATGGGTGTAAGTGCCGACAAGGTAAGAGAGATCATGAAGGTTGCACAGGATCCCGTATCCCTTGAAACACCTATCGGTGAAGAGGAAGACAGTCATCTGGGTGATTTTATCGAAGATCAGGATTCACCCGCCCCTGCCGAGGCTGCATCATACACCCTTTTGCGTGAGCAGCTTTTCGAGGTACTTAATACACTTTCCAGCAGAGAATCTCAGGTACTCAAGCTCCGTTTCGGCCTTGAAGACGGAAGAACAAGAACTCTTGAAGAGGTCGGTAAGGAATTCAATATTACCCGTGAGCGTATAAGACAGATCGAAGCAAAGGCTTTGCGTAAGCTCCGTCACCCCAGCCGTTCCAAGAGATTAAAGGATTATCTTGACTAATTATCATTGATTGTTTACATTTTAATCTTGACAATGTGAACAAAATATTGTAAACTAAAATAAGTAATATTAGGGGGTAAATTATGAAGAAAAGACTTCTCTCCATTTTAATTGCAATACTTTTGGTATTGCCTGTATTCGTAATGTCCGGCTGTAAAAAGGATGACAGTGTGGTTGTGCTTACTTCCTCGGACGCAAATGCTCTTACAATAACACTTTATACCATCGTTGGAGAAGAAACCTCTGATGAAACAGTAAAGTTGGTTGAGAACGCAATTAACGAAGTAACCAGATTTGAATTTAATACAAACATCATTCTCCGTGCTTATACAGAGGATGAATACCGTGAAATAGTTGAAAAGGACCTTGTTGAAGCCAAGAAGGCTTTTGAAGATAAGGACAACAAGAAAAAGGTTGAAAAGGAAACCGAAAAGCCCAAGCCCGATACATACAAGAACGGTGAAACAAAGCATATCACCATAAAGAAGGCAGAAGCTGAATATCCTGCAGAAGTAGGAACACAGGTTGATATCTTCCTTATCAATTCTCTTGAGATGTATAATAACTGCATCAACAATGAGCAGATCCAGACTCTTTCCGCAGAGCTTCTTCCCGGTGCAGGTTCAGATATTCTTACCAAGTATATCAACCCCACTCTGATGAATACTATGGCAAAAACCCATTATTCATTAACCTCATATGCTATTCCCAACAACAGAGTTGTTGACGAATTTGAATATATCCTTCTTGATAAGGGATTGGTAGACAAGTACGGCTTTGATTATGAAAAGGTAACTACAGTAACAGATCTTGTTCCCTTTATCACAAGAGCAAGCGGTGAAGCAGGATATACAACAGTTCTTGATACCTACGGAGTAGAACCCCATGTACAAACCGTAAACGGAGTTCTCGGTGCATATACAGGCTCTGATCTTAAGTCAGACAGTCAGCTTTCTCCCGACTGTATCTATGCAGATTCAACTTATGTGGAAGAATATGTTATGCTTAACGATTACCGTGCAAACGGCACTATAGTTGAAGCAAGTGCAAAGGATTTTACAGCGGATACAAAGGCTGCATGTGTATTCCTTGAGGGTAACACCAAAACTCCCGAAAAGTATGCTGATAAGTATTATGTATGTACATACAAAAAGCCTATAGCAACAAATGAAAATGTTTTCAATTCTGTTTATGCGGTAAGCGCGTATACAAAGAATCTTCAGAGATGTATGCAGATCATCACCTACATGCAAACAAATGCGGAATTTGCAAACATCTTCCGTTACGGTGTTGAAGGTACACACTATACCTTGGATGACTACAACAAGGCAATAATACTCAATAACGATTATGTTATAGCTCCCGAATATGCAGGTAACATGTTCCTCCACTATCAGAACGATCAGATGAGCGAATATGAGCTTGAAATGTCTGCAAACAATTGGGAACTTGCAAAGAAAACAAATCTTGAGCTTATTTCAGGTCCCTACCTTGGCTTCTCTGCAGGTACAACAAATGTTCTTGCCTTCACGTTTAACCCCAAGCGTCTTGACAGTGAATATAAGAATGCTGATTATACAGCACAGGAGATAGCAGACCGTATTTCTGAGATTTCAGAGGAATACGCTTCCCAGCTCAAGGGCTTAAGCGGTGCCGCACTCAGCGCAAAGATGGATTCTCTTGCGGATGAGTTTGAGGATGACGATTATATTGATGCTGCACTTTCCAACAGCTACAGAGAATCTGTATACACAAGATATATGCAGTGGTATACCGATAATCATCCCGAAAATACCGAAGGATAATTTAACAAACAAATGACCGCCGAAACGGCGGTCATTTTTAAAACAATCTGTTTTTATAAAGAGGAAAGAAAAATGAAATTTGATTTTTATATGCCCGTTAAGGTTTTTTCGGGTAAGGACTGTGTAAAAAGCAATGCAGATAAATTTGAACTCGGAAAATGTGCTATGATAGTAACGGGTGCAAGCTCCGCAATTAAAAGCGGAGCTCTTGACGATGTTGTATCGGTGCTTTGTGATAAAGGGATAGAGTATGTTATTTTTGACAGGATCAGGGAAAATCCTCTTTTGAGTACCATTTATGATGCTGGAGTGGCAGCAAGGAAATACGGCTGTGATTTTGTTATCGGTATAGGCGGAGGCTCACCCATGGATGCGGCAAAGGCAATAGCGGCATTTGCGGCAAATCCCGAAATTGCCCCGGATGAAATATATAATGTTGGCGCCCTTGCCCCCTCGCTTCCCATAATAGAAATACCCACAACCTCAGGAACGGGAAGTGAAGCAAATCCCTATTCAATAATCACCCTTGACGGTGAGGATAAAAAGAAGACCTTCAACTCTCCCTATTCATACGCAAAATATGCATTTCTTGATTATAAATACACTCTCAGCCTTTCAAGAGATTACTCTCTTTCCACTGCATTGGATGCATTTTGTCACTGTATAGAGAGCTATCTTTCCCCAAAGTCAACAGAGATATCAAGGATGTTTGCCCTATGGGGTGCAAAGCATATCTGGGATGCTTTTTCACAGCTTGATTCGGGTGATGTTTCCGAGGAAACAAGAGAGGCTCTTATGTATGCCTCCTTTGCCGGCGGTGTTGCTATCAACACAACAGGAACAGGCTTCCCTCATCCCATGGGATATAATCTTACCTTCCATTCAAATCTTCCCCACGGCAGAGCCTGTGCGGCTTTTATAGGAAAATATATTGAGTATCAGATAAAGGATGAAAAGGGAAAAGAGCTTATTTGTAAATTTGCCGATGCCCTTGGTACAACCGCTAAGGAAATTGCCTTGAGACTTCCCGCACTTTCAGAATACAGTGAAGAAATAGATGACAGCGTTATCATAAACTTTGCGCAAAAGATCAAAAGTGCAGGGAACTTTGCAAATGCGCAGTATAAAATAAGCTATGAAGAAATGATAAAAATATATAAGGAACTTTTTCAGAAATAATGGTTGATTCAAAATTAAACTCTCAATTTATAAAAATGACCGAATCGAAAATCGAGCCGCTTATATTGAAGCTTGCAGTACCCAGTATTGTAAGCATGCTTGTTTCTTCCTTATATAATATGGCGGATACATTTTTTGTAGGCAGGGTAGGAACAAGTGCAACAGCGGCGGTTGGAGTATCGTTTACCCTTATGGCAATGATACAGGCAATAGGCTTCTTTTTCGGCCACGGCTCAGGCAACTTCATTTCAAGAGCCATGGGAAACAAGGATTACTCCAAGGCATCAACAATGGCTTGTGTAGGCTTTTATTCTTCCTTGGCGGTTGGTGTGCTTATTACGGTGTTCGGTTTGATATTTCTTCGTCCCTTGGCGGTATTTATGGGCTCCACCAAAACAATACTACCCCACGCCTGTGAATATATGAAGTATATCCTTTTGGCCGCCCCCTTTATGACAGGCTCTTTTGTTCTTAACAATCAGCTGAGATTTCAGGGCAGGGCAATGTATTCTATGATAGGCATTACCGTTGGCGGTGTTTTGAATATCCTGCTTGATCCCCTGTTCATTTTTGTGTTTGAAATGGGAGTTGGGGGTGCGGCACTTGCAACCATGCTTAGCCAGATCATAAGCTTTGTTATTCTTGTGGTTATGGCAAATTGCAAAGGAATAGGAACAAACCCCAAGAATATTTCCTTTAAGTGGTACTATTGTAAAGAAATGTTTCGCGGCGGAATACCCTCTCTTGCCCGTCAGGGATGCGGCAGCATATCAACGCTGTGCCTGAATAATGTAGCGGCGGGATACGGTGATGCCGCAATAGCCGCAGTATCGGTTGTGTCAAAAATCATGCTGTTTGCCGCATCTGCTCTTATCGGTTACGGTCAGGGATTTCAGCCGGTGTGCGGTGTGAATTACGGTGCAGGAAATTATAACAGAGTTAAAAGTGCATATTGGTTCTGTGTTAAAACCGCAACCGTGGTACAGATACTTTTTGCCGTTGCAGGATTTGTATTTGCACCCCGTATCATTCCCTTGTTCCGTGATGATCCCAAGGTTGTTGAAATAGGTACGGCAGTTTTGCGTTGGCAATGTATCACCTTCCCCTTCTCCGGCTTCAATGTGCTTTCAAACATGATGGCGCAAACAATAGGTAAGGCAATAAAGGCAACATTGCTTGCTCTTTCCCGTCAGTTTCTTTTCTTTGTACCCTCAATATTCCTGCTTAACCGAATCTTCGGTTTATCAGGACTTGAAGCAGCACAAACCCTGGCGGATCTTTTGGCATTTATAATCTGTATTCCGATTACCGTAAGCCTTTTGAAGGAAATGAAAGATAATATATAAATAAAAGCTGTTTCATCGAAAAGCGATGAAACAGCTTTTTGTTTATTGGGAATTGGGTGCAGCACTTGCCATTTTTGATGTAAAAGAAATTTTTCCACCTCGTGCAGTCTAATAATCGACAAAGCATTAAATGTTGGGGCGGAATTGGGTGCAGCACTTGCCATTTTTTGTTGTATAAGAAATTTTTCCACCTCGTGAGATTAAAGAATCAGTTAATCACAAAATGTCGGGGGCGGAATTGGGTGCAGCACTTGCCATTTTTGATGTAAAAGAAATTTTTCCACCTCGTGAGATTAAAGAATCAGTTAATCACAAAATGTCGGGGGCGGAATTGGGTGCAGCACTTGCTGCTATTTTTCGAGGGCGCTGAAGGGAGTCAATTCAACGGTTGACACAATACATTTTGAAGCCTCTTCCTCGGTTATCTCCACTTCAGTTGGGCGTTCAACTCCGTTTACGGTAACGCGTTTGAAGGTATAAGCATTGTTTTCGGGAGTACGGAGGATAAAAGAACCGTCATTCATAAAATGATAGGTAGCCTCAAGGCTGTTTGCAAGGTGCAATGCCTGAGAATCCTTGATTGTCAGAACATCGTAAACCATTCCGTTTGTTTTAAAATCGTCAATGGGAGCAACTATCATTTCTTCAACTCCGTTGCCGTCTATATCAAGGATGGCAAAGCCTACCTCATCCTTTGTTTTTTCATACATAAGTATACGGGCGCCGATAAGGGGATCGCTCATTGAACCCTTGCGGCTTCCCCATTCGCCAAGGAGCTTGGTCATGGGTATAAGATAAGCAGAGGGTATATCCGAGGTAACAGCGGTGTTTATGTTGTTGGTTACTGCCTGGGTTTCTTTCGGTACTTCAACAGTTTCTTTGTCCTTGCAGGAAGGAAGGGAAAGAAGCATTGCCGCTAAAAGAATAAGGGCAGGTAATTGTTTAAGTTTCATTGTATGATCCTTTCTACACATTTTTTTTGCTTGAACATCTGCCGGAGCATTTAAGGCTCATTTTGTTAAAGAAGCCTTCGGTCTGTTCGTTTAGTGTGTATATGTTTTCTTCATAAATATGATTGTTTTCCGAATTTCTTTTTCTTGTAAGTATAACAAGAAATGAACCGTGATCGGGGCAGGCGGCAAGGAAGACCTTGTCACGGTTGCGCATACGCAGACGGCGGTTTATAACCAAAGGCAGATTGCAATGGGGACAGCGCATACTGTCCTTTCTTTCCGAGGATATCTCCTTTGCCGCAATAAGGTGGGAGATAAGGCCCTGATACCTTGAACGGGGCGGTTTTTTCACCTTAGGTGTTGGTGCAACATATTCCGTAATACCCTTTTTCATATCAAGAGCAGCGCAGATCCTTGCAGTATATATGGCATCGTTCAATGCGTCATGGCAGGCGAGATCCAGGGGTAAGCCTAATTTTTCCATAGATGACGCCAATGACCACTGTCTGTCCTCTTTGGTTATCTGTTTGTTAAAAATAAGCTGTAAATTATAACAGAAGGGGATGTTTGAGATGTCAATGCCGTGAAGAATCATGTTGTCGCGGAGTACAGACATATCATCAGGGCCCCAGGTTATAAAGGAAAAATCTTCACCGCACCATGCCTTAAACTTTTCAAACACCGCAGGGAAGGGTTCACCTTTTGAAAGATCCCTTGTCCTTATACCGGTAAGCTCTTTAACATAGTGGTTCATTTCTGTATAGTATTTGGGAGAAACGGTAAATTCAATACTGTCTGCTTCCTTGAATGATGAATCAAGCTTTACCGCGCCTATCTGTATTATCTCCCCATGAAGCTTTATGGGATCGGTTATCAGCTTGTTACGGCCGGAGGGCTGATTCCATTCCATATCAAAAACAATGTAATTCATATCAGATAAGCACCAAAAGCTCTTTTGCTTTGTTAACAAGAGCCATAGCTCCGCTTTCAATCAGAATATCCACAGATCTGTAGCCCCAGGTACATGCACAGGCAAAGAATCCGGCATTACGTGCAGTTTCCATATCAACATTGGAGTCACCCACATAAAGGATCTCTTCAGGCTTACAGCCAAACATATCGGTTATGTAAAGAGCTGAGGTAGGATCAGGCTTTGTGGGGAATTCGGGCTTGAAGCCCTGTATATGATCAAAGGTACCGCAGGGAAAAAGCTTTTTTGTTATATCATTGGTATGGCCGTCACTCTTATTTGAAAGCACAGCCAATTTCAAGCCTTTTTTCTTCATTTCAAGAACTGTTTCCTCTATGCCGTCATAAAGTACTGTTTTGTCAAGATAATGGTTTGTATAATGAGCTGCATAGCAAGCATGACATTTCTTGACCAATTCTTCATCATCCTGTACCTCTTCGGGCAAAGATTTTTTAACAAATTCAATCGAACCGCAATTTACCGCATTGAGAATGTCTTCGGTAGAGCGTAAAGGATAACCCATTTCTTCAAGCATAAGATTCATGCCTGTGCGAAGATCCTCAAGGGTATAGGCTAAAGTACCGTCCAAATCGAAAATAACAGCTTTTATCATTTTCTTTCCTCTTTAATATAATATAATTATCAAAACAAGAGCATTATATCATTTTTGAATATAAATATCAAGATGATTTTCAATATTTCAAAAAATAGTAAAAAAAACTTGTATTTTGTAATGCGATATGGTAAAATATTTCAAATAGTAATTTATGAGGAAAATGAAATGGAAAACATGAACCGTGATACCGCAAAGATCCAGAAGCTGTTGGATAAAGGCGGTAAAATAAAGATCCCCGGCGGTGTTTATATGATAAACCGTCCCCTTGTTATTCATGACAATACTCATTTGATTTTAGAGGAGGGCGCGGTCTTTCGTTTGTGCGACAATGCAAATTGTCAGATAATGATAAATGAAGGGCTTGCAAGAAAGTACAATAAAAATATTACTATAGAGGGCGGAATCTGGGACGGAAATAATCAGAATCAAACCCGTCAGGTTCAGGATTTCGCCAATCCCCTTACCGCATACGATCCGGATTTTTATTACGGAATAATGTTAAGGTTTGTGGGCATGGAAAATTTCACAATGAAGAATCTTACATTAAAGGATCCGGAAAGCTATCCGGTTCAGATATCAATGGTAAGAAATTTCACCGTTGAAAATATTATATTTGATTATAATATGCTGCGTACCAATATGGACGGAATACATATAAACGGTCCTGCCGAAGGGGGAAGAATATGTAACATTTTCGGTTCAACAAATGATGATATGGTTGCGCTTAACTGTGATGACTGTTATGAAACAGAAATAACCCACGGTCCTATCAACAATATATATGTTGCAAATCTCAGAGCCGATAACGGCTATACCGCAGTAAGGCTGCTTTCCTGCGGAAGTCCCCTTTCAAATGTTACAATAAAAAATGTTTACGGAAAGTACAGATACAACGCAGTTTCCTTTACCCATCACAGGGTGCACGAGGGAGAATGCAGTCTTGACAATGTGCATATCGAAAATCTTGAGGTTTCAAAGGTAGACGCGGCAAATGACTATGCGGTAATATGGTTTGCGGAGGGAACACATACAGGAAATGTAACCTTGAAGAATATCCGCCGTGTTGAAAGCATACCCTCCAGCGCAAATACCGTAAAGATTGATAAGAATACAACCGTTGAAAGCCTTACCTTGGATAATGTTACTCAGGAATTCACCAATGGCGAGGCAATGGAGCTGTTTAAGAACAGCGGAACGGTTAATAAGCTTATAATCAGATAATATGAAAAAGATTTTATCTTTTGTATTATTGCTTTTACTTCTTGGTACGGGTATACCATCACTATCCCTTCATGCAGTTAATATACCGGACTATTTCCCAAACACATATGTAAATACGGGAAACCAGTTAGAGGATATTATAGGGGTTGCTTTATCGCAGAACGGATATTATGACTTTGACAGGAAGGGAAACCAATATTACGGACAGCTCAACGGATATTCAAAATATTCGGAATGGTTTGTTAATAACTCCTACGGCTGGGCATGGTGCGCTTCCTTTATTTCATGGTGTGCAAATCAGGCGGGAATATCCTCGGATACCGTGGTATATTCATACCGCGCCCACACCATGCTTACACGGTATAAGGAACAGGGTGTTTTTCACAGGGATGATCCCAAAAGAGGGGATATAATGTTTTTCAGAAGGGAAAACGATCCTACGGTATGCGGACATGTTGCCATTGTAACAGATGTATTTGAGGACGGGATCTATACCATTCAGGGAAATCATGAATACAGAGAAAATGAGTGGATGTGCGCCAAGGTTTTTTATGCTAAAGACGATCCCGTAATCATGGGTTATGCTTCCCCGAGGTACAGCGGAACAGATATAGATGTATATAACACGGAAAGTCCCTTCAGGGATGTTTTCAGAAATGCATGGTACCGTGATGCCGTGGAATACTGCTACAGCGAAAATATAATTAACGGTGTTTCCCGTTTTGAGCTGAAGCCGGATGATGCTTTAACAAGGGCAATGTTTGTTCAGATACTTATGAATCTCAGCGGTAACGGTGAAAAATCGGAAACCGAAAATATTTTCAAGGATGTACCAACAGATCAATGGTTTGCTCCTGCGGTTTGCTGGGGTTATGAAAACGGTATTGTTACGGGAGTATCCGAGGAGTTGTTTAAACCTCATAAAAGTATAACCCGTCAGGAAATGATAACCATGCTCTACCGTTATCATAAATATAATTCCGAAAATGAGTATTATCCCGATTACGGAGTTTTCTATGAATTTACCGATTATCTTGAAATAGCAGGGTGGGCGTGTGAGCCAATGGCATGGGCTGTGTCTTTCGGAGTGATAGAAGGAGATGCGGCAAAAAGAATTATGCCTTTTGGAATTGCAACAAGAGCGCAAAGTATACAAATAATATATAATTTCAGCAGAGGATAAATAATAAAATGAATTACCACAACAATCACAAGATCAATTTTTCACAGGCAACAAATCTTTTGGAGCAGGATGCAACAAAATATGTTTTACAGGATAGGGAAGAGCCAAATCTTTACAGAGATATTTTTGACTATGACACTATTCCCAAGGTAGCCTTTAACCACAGACATGTTCCCATGAATATGCCAAAGGAAATATGGATAACAGATACCACCTTCCGTGACGGACAGCAGTCCACCTCTCCCTTTACGGTGGAACAGATAGTGGAAATATATAAGCTGATGAGCCGTTTGGGCGGCCCTAAGGGACTTATAAGGCAGAGCGAATTTTTCGTTTATTCGGAAAAGGACAGGGAAGCTGTAGCCCGTTGCCTCGATCTTGGACTTGAATTTCCGGAGGTTACAAGCTGGATCCGCGCAAATGAAAAGGATTTTGAGCTTGTAAAGGATTTGGGACTCAAGGAAACGGGTGTACTTGTAAGCTGTTCGGATTATCATATATATAATAAGATGGGACTTACCAGAGCCAAGGCAATGGATAAGTATCTCGGAGTTGTAAAAAGCATAATGGAAAAGGGTATCCGCCCCAGATGTCATTTTGAGGATATAACCCGTGCGGATTTCTACGGTTTTGTTGTACCCTTGGCGGATGCTCTGCGTGAGCTTTCCGAGGAAAGCGGAATTTCCGTAAAAATAAGAGCCTGCGATACAATGGGCTATGGTGTTTCTTATCCGGGTGCTTCTCTTCCCAGAAGTGTGCCCGGTATCATCTACGGTCTTAATCATTATGCAGGCATCAAGAGCGAAAATATTGAATGGCACGGTCATAATGATTTCTACAAGGTTGTAAACAACGCCTCAACCGCATGGCTCTACGGCTGTTCGGGTATCAACTGTTCAATACTCGGTATCGGTGAAAGAACGGGAAACTGTCCTCTTGAGGCTATGGTGATAGAATATGCACAGTTAAGAGGAACAACAGACGGAATGGATCTTACGGCAATTACGGATATTGCCCGTTACTTTGAAGAGCATATGGGCTATGAGATCCCGCCCCGTACTCCCTTTGTGGGAAGAAACTTCAATGTTACAAGAGCAGGCATACATGCAGACGGTCTTTTGAAGAATGAGGAAATATACAATATCTTCAATACCGAAAAGATACTTAACCGTCCTGCCACGGTAGCTGTTGATTCTCACAGCGGACTTGCAGGTATCGCACATTGGATAAACGGCTTCTTCCGTCTTAAGGATACAAAAATAACCGTGGATAAGCGCGCACCCTATGTAATTAAGATGAAAGAGCTTGTTGATGCGGAATATGCAAACGGAAGAAATACCGTTATGGGCGATTATGAGCTTGAAACAATGCTTAAAAAGGTTGATTTTGAAACATATCAGCGCTTTGCCCATATTCATGAAAACATAGAATCAGACCTGTAAATATACTTAAAATCAGGATAAACCGCAGCTTTATGCCGCGGTTTATTGTTTTTATGTACTAAAAATTACATACAAATGTCAAAATGCACAAAAAAGACAAAAAATGCAGATAATTAAGATTAAAAAATAACATTTCATTTATTGGGTGTTGCATGGTATAATTAGGTGCGCAAAAATCGTAATTCTATTCTAATGGAGGATGAAAAACATGAGAAACTTTAAGCGCGTAATGGCAGTTGTCATTACATTAGCAATGCTCGTACCTATGTGCGTAAGTGCAGTTTCCGCAGGAACACTCGGTAACTGGGTTACTTTCGCTACAAAGTACTACGGCGGTAAAATGTCTACAAACGGCGCTAAGGGCTTCACATTCAGTGAAACTGCAAACGGTAGCCTTCATGTAGATATCCCTGCTAAGTCCGAGTACGGTACTACACCCCCTACAAGATCTGCAAAGCTTCCTGTTACAATGTTCACAACAACTAACAAGGTAGCTCTTGACGGTCTTACCGCAACCGTTGAATTGGATGATACATTTACATTCAACTCTGCATACGGTTCCACTCTTGCTTTCCTTTGGACAGATAAGCCCCCCGCAACTCAGGAAAACATTTTTGATACTGTTACTGAGACATTGGAAGACGGCACAACCAAGGAAAACAATATTTACGGCGCAGCTGCAAGCTGGGATTCCGTTTATTCCAACGGTCTCCGTTGCATGATCGAAGATGACACTAAGGGTCTTATGATCGTTGTTAACAACAGCTATCCTACCTTCTCAGGTACACAGACAGCTTCCAACGTAATGATTTACCTCTTCGACGGTACATTCAAGGATAAGGTAGACGGCGTTCCCGGTTACAGATGGTCCTTCACAGCAAGAAACTATGCTGAAGAAACCCAGAACGGTGACTACACCGGTATCGTTACAAGATATGAAAGAATCGACTGTACAAACGGCGTTACTTTCAGCGTAAGAGAAGATGAAACTCTCGGTTATGTTTGTTCCGTAAACGGTATGGAATACTACCTTGGTTCCAAGGTTGGTTACTTCCCCGGCGATACAGGTACAATCACCCGTCAGGACGAAATCGATCTTACAGAAGTTTACACAACTTCCATGACCTACAAGAGAGATGATATCAACCTCTCCGCTCTTAAGGATCTTATGACTGAGGGTTACCTCACCATCGGTTCCTCCGGTTCCAACAACTCCGAAGGCGATGATACTTATGCTGTAAGAAGCATTAACGGTATTCCCGCAGCTCGGTACAATGGAGAAGCTAACACACATGAATGTGCAGGTCAGGTTATCGCTTCTACATGGACAGCATGTACAGATCCTACCTACGAAACCACTAAGTGTGACACTTGCGGCGCTATCTCTGTTAAGAGAACAGAAGCTGCAGGCCATGCATTTGTTGATGTATCCCACGCTGATCCTACATGTACAGCAGACGGTTCCGATGTTAAGGAATGTACAGTTTGCGGTTATGTAGACAATAAGGTTCTCAAGGCTCTCGGTCATGAATGGTCTGCATTTGCAGTTGCAAACGGCACCAAGACCAGAACTTGTGCTACATGTGGCGAAGTTGAAACAGTTGCTCTTCCCGCAGAAGGTTCAGATTATGATGCATATTGGTTCGTAGACGGTCACAACCAGTTTACTTCCGACGCATCCTGGGTAGACGGTACTCCCGTTATTTACCCCACAGTTCTCGAAGACGGAACTCTCTCCATCTATGACTATGCTAAGCAGTCCGGCACTAAGAACGCTCAGTTCGCTCTTACCAAGGCTCTTTCCAAGTACACAACAACTCTTAACGGCTTTGAAGCAGTTGTAACTCCTCTCAGCTTTACAGTAGCTACAGAAGAGAAGGAAGTTGTTGATGAAACAACAGGCGAAACTACAGTTGTTACTGAAGAAGTTGCATACGATGTAGCTCCCGAAACAATGTCCTTTATCTGGACAAACAACCCCGGCGATTATGACCAGGCGTTTGGCGAATACTCTATATTCAGAGATTATGTAGCTAACTGGACTCCCGTTAACATGAGATACGGTTGGCATTGGAATGACAACCTTAAGGGCGGCGAAAACTCCATCGTTATCACCCTTATGGACTACATGGTTTCCGATCAGAACTTTGTATACGGTACAAAGGACGACAATGTATATGATGTTGCAGTTTACTCCATCGTTTCCGACGGTGACTTCTGGGCAACCAAGTACATGACCGGCGTTAACATCCCCATGGGCGATGTTCTCAATGTAAGCCTTGAACATGGCGAAGACGGTATCCTCTCCGCTCAGTTCAACGATACCTTCGTTGCAATGCCTGAAGCTCTCAACAGCCAGACATTTGTTGACGAATATCACTTTGGTGTAGCAGCGTACACAGACGGTGCTATGTTCCTCGGCGGCGCTTCCTTCGAAATCAATTCTGTATGCGGCGAACCCGCAGCTACATGGACCGGTTACGCTTACGAAGCTCCCGTAGCTCCCACAGAGCCCGAACTCACAGTTGATAACTACACTGTAAACATCACCTTCGGTGATAAGATCGATGTTATCAGATACGCTCCCGGCGTACATGAAACCTCTTCTGCAATCAAGAATGCAGCAGGTAAGGTTGACATCAGCGCAGCAATCGTTAACAAGAACGTTACTGACGGCGTATTCTCTTATGAAATGCCCAACGGCGGTACTTACTCCTTCTGGGTAAGACTTGATGCTGACGAAAACGGCGTTAAGAAGGAATATATCTTCGTAGCAGACATGAGCTACATGGAACAGGAAACATCTTCTTACGGTGTAACTCTCTATGTTCACAATCTCTACGGTGTTAAGGACTTCTTCATTGCTCCCGGTCACCTCACCACATATTCTGAAGTTAAGGCTTCCTACATTGTAAATGTAACATCCGCAAAGATCGGCGACAAGCATGACTTCAGCTATGTTCTCGCTAATCCCGGTGAATACACAGTATGGGTAAGATATCAGGATTCCAAGCGTGCAGCAACTGCACTTTACGAAACTCTTGAAGTAGTTGATCCCGTATTTACTCCTAACGGACTTCAGATGAAGATAAGCAACCTTGAAGATGTTAAGGTTGTTCGTACAGCTGAAGGTAAGTACAATACTGCAGGCGAAGTTAAGAAGGCTGCAGGTGCTCGTGGCTTCTCCGGCAAGACCATGGGTGACTCTTACCAGATCCAGTACAGAAATCCTGTTACAATCACCATCGCAGTTGTTTACAACCACGGTTATACCGTAATTCACCACTACAATGTATACTACAACACCGATGCAGCTACAGTTACAGCTGACGGTTCCACAGTTACTCTTACCGGTCTTGCTAACCTCCAGGTTGCAAGATACGCTCCCGGCACTTACAAAACCGCTACCGGTATCAAGGGTGCAGCAGGCGTTCAGGTAATTAGAGCTACTGATCCCGTTGACGGTGTTAAGGTTGTTGAAGGTCTCGCAGCAGGCGAATGGACATTCTATGTTCAGATGAATGACGAGTCCAAGGCATTCTTCTACGTAACAGTTGAATAATTAACCTTACAATAAAAGGACTACCTTCGGGTAGTCCTTTTTTCAGATTGCCGAAAAACTCGGTCGGGCATGTGAAAGAAAAACTTTATTAAGTTTAATTTACCATTGAAAAACGGTATAGTTTTTAAATAACGGTTCCCAATATAGTTGAATAAGTATTCAAATACGGTGTGAATTCAAGATTCACACCGTATTTTCACACTTTTGGGCGAAAAGTCCCTCTACATTACATAGTAAGCCTACGGAGACTTTTTACGAAAACCTACACTTCGTTTTTCAAAGGACTACCTTCGGGTAGTCCTTTTACATGTTTGGTTATGGATCGAAACGCGGTAATAATTGTATGTTATTAAGTATAACCCGTTTGCCGAGAGATTGAAAAAATGCACATCAAGTGATGTGCATTTAAAATCATAGAACGCTGGAATATATATTGTTAAGAGTTCTTTTTGAGTTCTTCAAGACAATCATTGCAGATAAGCTTACCGCGGTAGTACTGAACATTTGCAGCATTTCCGCAGAAGATACAAGCAGGCTCATACTTTTTAAGTATGATCTTATCTTCGTCTACAAAGATATCAAGGGGATCTCTGCTCTTGATATCCATTGTGTTTCTAATTTCGATAGGGAGAACGATTCTTCCTACCTCGTCAATAGGTCTAACGATACCTGTGGACTTCATAATAACCTCCTTAGGGAAAAATTTAACCTCAAATATTATATCATAAATTAACAAATATGTCAATAAAAATGTAAAAATTATGTCGATTTATCGATAATAAACATAATTAAAAGTAAAATATGAAATACCGTAAAATAAATTATGGTAAATTAAACAAGTTGATGAATATAGAGCAAAAATGCAAGTAAACAAACAAAAAAATAATGAAAAATGAACCAAATGTAAATTGTGAAAAAAAGCGATAATACCTATTGCAATATAAAGAATAATATGATACAATTGTAAAGCTTGATGTGCGAAGAAGCGGTAGGTGGCTTACCTATGAGTAAGGGAATTACCGTGGAGTATGTCCGATTTGTAATCGGGCGCAAAGAATTGGCTGTTCGCCCTATACGGATCTCACCCGTGTAGCGGAGAATTATGTCGGAATTTTGCGTTGCAAATTTCCGTTTTAATTTCGTTGGAAAAAGAAACACCCGGCTGGGTGTGAGCTAATTCTCGCCTTCCAAGTAAAAAAATAATTTTAGGAGGCAAAACCAAGTGGCAGTTAATGAAAAGCTCAGAATCAGACTCAGAAGCTATGATCACACCTTGATCGATGCAGCAGCTGCAAAGATTGTTGAGACCGCAAAGAGAAACGGTGCCGCCGTATCCGGCCCCATTCCCCTTCCCACAGAAAAAGAGATAGTTACTATCCTTCGTGCGGTTCACAAGTATAAGGACAGCCGTGAACAGTTTGAAATGAGAACACACAAGAGACTTATCGATGTTATCAAGCCCTCTAAGGCTGCAGCAGACGCTATTATGAGTCTCGAACTTCCCGCCGGAGTAGAAATCGAAGTTAAGCTTTAATAATTATTAAGGTAGTATTTCGGTAAGTGCAGATGATGCACACTGCCGGAAACGAATTAACTCACACCCGGTGAGAGTTTTAAGTCATGTTGCTCCGCTTCCTTATGCCGGAATGAGCAACCAATAACTAAAAACAGGAGGAAACAAAAATGAAAAAAGGCATTATTGCAAAGAAGATCGGTATGACACAGATCTTCGATGAAAACGGAAATGTAATTCCCGTAACTGTTGTTGAAGCAGGCCCTTGCGTGGTTGTGCAGAAGAAGACAGTTGAAAATGATGGTTACGATGCAATCAAACTTGGCTTTGATACCGTAGCTGAAAAGAAGTTGAACAAGGCTCAGGCTGGTCAGTTCAAGAAGGCAAATGTTGAATTCAAGAAGTATCTCAAGGAATTCCGCCTTGAAGATTGCTCCGCTTACAATGTAGGCGATGTGCTCAATGCAGCAACATTTGCAGCAGGTGATGCAATTGATGTAACCGGTATCACAAAAGGTCACGGTTACACAGGTGCTGTTAAGAGATGGAACGCTCACATCTGCCGTATGACACACGGTGGCGGTCCTATCCACAGACAGCCCGGTTCCATGGGTGCATGTTCAAGCCCCTCCAGAATCTTCAAGAATAAGAAGATGGCTGGTCAGTACGGTAACGAAAAGGTTACAGTTTTAAATCTTGACGTAGTTCGCGTAGATGAAGAAAAGAACCTCATTGCTATCAAGGGTGCTATTCCCGGTGCAAAGGGCAGTATCGTATATCTCCGCAACAGCGTAAAGGCATAAGCGGAAGGAGGATAACAAAATGGCAAACATTAAGGTTGTTGATATGGCCGGCAAGAATGTTGGTGAAATGACTTTATCCGATGCAATTTTTGCACAGGAAGTAAATACCGCTGTTCTCCACGCCGCAGTTAGAACATATCTTGCAAATCAGAGACAGGGCACACAGTCCACTCTCACCCGTACCGAAGTTTCCGGCGGCGGTAAGAAGCCTTGGAGACAGAAGGGTACAGGCCGTGCAAGACAGGGTTCCACCAGAGCTCCTCAGTGGACACACGGTGGTGTGGCTCTCGGTCCTAAGCCCAGAAGCTACCGCATCTCCCTTAACAAGAAGGTAAAGAGAGTTGCATTCAAGTCCGCGCTTTCCGACAAGGTAGCAACAGAAAGCATGATCGTTGTTGATGCAATCACAACAAGCGAATACAAGACCAAGGTAATGGCAAATATGCTCAATGCCGTTGGAGCTGCTAAGAAATCTCTCGTTGTTCTTGCAGAAAAGGATGAAAAGGTTGTTGCATCTCTTGCAAACATCCCCGGCGTTAAGGTTGCTTATGTAAACACACTTAACGTATATGACATTCTCAATGCAGATTCCTTTGTATGCGCTAAGGCAGCAGTAGAGAAGATCGAGGAGGTATACGCATGAACAAGTATGATATCATAATTAAGCCTATCATTACCGAACATTCCATGGAAATGGTAGCTGATATGAAATATACCTTTAAGGTAGCAAAGAAGGCAACCAAGCCTGAAATCGCAAAAGCCGTTGAAGAAATCTTCAAGGTAAAGGTTAAGTGCGTAAACACCATGAATTATAATGGCAAGTCTAAGAGACTCGGCGCTCGTCCCGAAGGACGCACCGCAGATTGGAAGAAGGCAGTTGTTACACTTAAGCCCGACTCCAAGACAATCGAGTTCTTTGA
>JAFYPJ010000023.1 GCA_017547545.1 Clostridia bacterium
AACCTGATTCACCCTTTTTAACATTGTTTATAACAACATCGGTAAGCTTACCGTTACTCATTGGCAGTATTTTACCCGTTTCACTGTCGCATACACCGTGTCCTAAACCTCCAAAAGCATTTGTATTTGGATCTATATAAGTTACTGTACCGATGCCTGCCGTACCGTCTCTTACCCATAATCCAAGCTTGTATACACCCTCGCTTTCAGATTTAACCGGGGTAATGCTGATATCAAGTAATTCGTTGTTTCTAAGGATCTTTAAAGTAATTTCATTACCGTTACTTTCCTTTGCTGCATCAAGCAGGTCGGATATCCTTATAACATCCTTTCCGTTTACCTTCTTGATGATATCACCTGCTCTGATTCCTGCCAACTCTCCGGGATTGATATCGTTATCCTTACAGTCAACACACGAACTGCCTGATATAAGCAAGCCGTCTGTATATAATTTTACACCAAATGGCATACCGCCAAGCAATAATTCTTTTTTAGTTAAAAGATTAACATCAACTTCTTTTAATTTAACAACTCCAAACAGTTTTGCATCGGCATTACCCTCTGATGATGCTTCAAGGCATACAAAGGGCGCAATATTACGGGAATCAATATCCTCTGATGCAAATACCGCGATATTACCGGGTATTGAATAAGCATATCCGGTAAGCGCAAAGCTTAATATTATTACAAAAACAATAAAACCTAAAGCCGCTTTAAAAAAAATACTGTTTATTCCTTTGCTTTTCATTTCATCACTCCTTTACATGATTATTGCAGTATTTTTGATTTTTAATCAAATTACTACATAACTAATTTGCAACAAAGCAACAAAATTATGAATAACAATAATTGTTTTGAGAATAATAAAAATTTACAAAATTATAGATGTAATAATTTATAATATATGATATACTTGAATATATTAAGTTTACGGAGGTCATTTTGATGTCTATAATTTGTGAAATTTCCGAAAAGATGCAGGCAGGAAAAGCAAAGGATGTTAAGCTTTTGGTTGCACAGGCACTTGAGGAAGGCCATAGCGCCAAGGAAATACTTGAAGATGCTCTTCTTGCAGGAATGAGCGTTGTTGGTGAAAAATTTAAAAATAATGAAGTTTATGTTCCCGAGGTTCTTGTTGCTGCAAGAGCTATGAAAAAGGGTGTTGAAGTAATCAAGCCCCTTTTGGTATCCGATGAAGTTAAGCCTTCCGGTAAGGTTGTTATCGGTACTGTTGCAGGAGATATGCATGATATCGGTAAAAACCTTGTAGCAATGATGCTTGAGGGTAAAGGCCTTGAGGTTATTGATCTTGGTGTTGATGTAGCTGTTGAAGATTTTGTTAAAACAGCAATTGAAGAAGACTGCAAGGTTATCTGCCTTTCCGCACTTCTCACAACAACAATGGGTGTAATGAAGGATGTTATTACCGCTTGTGAAGAAGCAGGTATCCGCGATAAGGTTAAGATCATGATCGGCGGAGCACCCATAACCCAGGCTTTCTGTGATGAGATCGGCGCAGATTGCTTTACTCCCGATGCTGCAACCGCAGCTGATGCAGCTCTTGAATTCTGTAAGGAGTAAATAATGGAATACATACTTAAAAACCTTGAACCAATGAAAGTTTTTAAGTATTTTGAGGAAATATCAGCGATTCCTCGCGGATCAGGAAATGAAGCAGCGGTAGTAGATTATATTACCGCTGTTGCTGATTCTTATAACCTTGAATACAAAAGAGACTCTCATAATAATATTTTAATCAAGAAAAATTCAAACCGCAGCGATGCACCCTTTGTATTATTGCAAGGCCATACTGATATGGTATGTCAGGCAAATGCGGGTACAGTTCACGATTTTGAAAAAGATCCGTTAGAGCTTTATGTTGAAGACGGATATGTAAAGGCAAGAGGTACAACCTTGGGCGGAGATGACGGAGTTGCTGTTGCTTATATGCTTACACTTCTTACCTCAGATGACAAAGAGCTTCCCAACCTTGAATGTCTTTTCACTTCAAGCGAAGAGGTTGGAATGATAGGTGCTGTTAATCTTGATTATTCTGATATAAAATCAAAAATGATGATAAATATTGACTCTGAAGAAGAGGGAATAAGCTTCGTTTCCTGTGCCGGCGGTGTCCGTCTTGAAATGAGCTTTAAAAGCGATGCTGTTGAAGAGAAAAATAAGCTTTTAAAGATTGAATTAAAAGGACTGTGCGGCGGCCATTCGGGTGTAGAGATAAATACGGGTAAAGAAAACGCAATTGTTACAATTGCCGCACTTCTTTCAAAAATGTATGATTTTGAACCATTTAATTTAGTATCATTTGAAGGTGGTACCAAGGATAACGCAATACCCAGAGAAGCTACAGCGGTTATTGCTTCACCCGATCCTGAAAAATATAATGAAATCATTTCAGAATTTATCTTTGAAAAGAAAAAGATCTTTTCAAATGAAGAAAAGAACTTCAAAATTCATACATCAAAAAACAAACATATCGGCTCTATGTTCACCTTTGCAGATACTTCAAGAATCATAAATGAAGTAACAATGGCTCCTAACGGTGTTATTCGCATGTCCCGCCATATAGAGGGACTTGTTCAAACATCCTCAAACCTTGGAATTATAAAGGCAGAGAAGGGCGAATTTCATTCTGTACATCTCATTCGTTCAAACAACGAATATGAAATTGATTCAACCGTTCTTGCATTTTCGCGCTTGGCAAAGCTTTTAAACTGTGAATATATAACCTGTGACAGATATCCCGGATGGGATTATAAAGCAGATTCAAAGCTTCGTGAGCTTTATGTAGAAAAATTCAAGGATCAGTACGGCTATGAACCTAAAATCGAAGCACTCCATGCAGGGCTTGAATGCGGTCTGATTTCCGCACGAATTCCCGGCATAGATATAATTTCCATCGGTCCGAATATTATTGATATTCATTCACCTGACGAAAAAATGGAAATAGCATCGGTTGAAAGAACCTATAAATTACTTACAACAATTTTAAAATCAATTAAAAAAAGCCTCTTATGAGGCTTTTTTTATGTGTTGCGTGCGGCAACTTGCCGCTTTTTTAATTTATGGGTTTTGAAACATCTATCCATTGTGTGAAATCAGAATATTTTTCAAGCTCTTCAATTGTAAGCTCGATTGCGCTGTTTGAACTTCCTGCGGCAGGGAATACCGTTTCAAAGCGCTTCATTGATTCATCAAGATACACTTTGATACCATCATTTATACCAAAAGGACAAACACCGCCAACCCCATGACCGATATTAGGCTCTACCTCGTCAAAGGAAAGCATTTTTGCTTTAGTGTGAAACTGTGCTTTATATTTTGAATTATCAATTTTAACATCGCCTGCAAGAAGTATTAAAATTACTTCACCGTCAACCCAAAATGACATAGTTTTTGCAATTCTTTGCGGTTCTGTTCCTGCAGCCTTTGCCGCAAGCTCAACGGTTGCACTTGACTCTGTGAATTCAAGAATTCTTGAATCCATATTGAATTGTTTAAAATAATTCTTAACCTTTTCTATTGACATAAAAATACCTTATCTGAGCTTATAATGTGTAGAAAGCTCTTTATATTTTTCGCTGAATTCTTCATTTTCAATTGATTTGAGCGCATTAAGATACTCATGGGTATCATATGCATTCTGAACAACCTCGATCATTGTAACAGCGATATTTGAGCAATGGTCGGATACTCTTTCAAAGTTTGTGAGCATATCGTTAAGGATAAAGCCGTGTTCAATACTACATTCACCTACTTTAAGGCGGGAGATATGACGGGATTTGATGGAAGCAAGGATAGTATCAATAACCTGCTCAAGGGGTTCTACATCCTTTGCAAGCTCAATATCATTCTTGATATATGCATCTACGGTAAGTTTAACTATATCCACAAGTGCTCTGTGAGCTACTTTAAGATCTTCGGTTGCATCATCTGTAAATCTTATATTCTTATCATGCATTTCCTGTGCAGCCTTAATAAGATTAACAGCATGGTCTCCCAAACGCTCAAAATCACCTATAGAATGAAGCATACGGGAAACCTCTGCGCTATCCTTATCAGACATTTCGCTTCTTGAAAGCTTAACAAGGAAGGTTCCCAACTTATCCTCATATTTGTCAATATCATTTTCAAGAATAATAATATCGTTAGCTCTGCGTTCATCGTAATTACCGCAAAGGTTGATTGCAGAAATAATTGCAGTTTCCGCCTTGCTTGCCATTTCTATACAACGGTTATTACATTCGGGAATCGCAAATGCCGGTGTATTAAGGAGACGGTCATCGATAAATGTGTATTTTTCTTCTTTACCGGGTTTGTCTTTAATAACAATGTTAGCAAGCTTAACAAGCATCTTCTGGAAGGGAAGAAGAAGGATGGTTGTAAATACATTAAATACCGAATGAGCTATAGCTACCTTAAAGGGAGTAACATTAGAGTATAAGAATCCTATTACAAATTCATTTTTGAAGATATAATAAATAGGGAAGTAAATAAGTAAAACAACTGCTGTTCCTATAAGGTTGAAGGATATATGAATAACGGCAACTCTTTTGGCATTTTTATTAACACCGATACTTGAAATCAAAGATGTTACACAAGTACCGATATTCTGTCCCATGATGATCGGTATAGCCATACCAAAGGAAATTTTTCCGGTTGCATGGGCGAGGTTTTGCAAGATAGCAACAGATGCCGCGGAGCTCTGAATGATACCGGTAAATACAGCACCAACAAGAACACCGATTATAGGATTGGAAAATACCGCTATCAGGGATTCAAATTTTTCGGGATTTGTTTCTGCAAAATCTGCAATAGGCTCCATAGCATCGCCCATAAGCTGCATACCGAACATAAGTATTGCAAAGCCTATTAAAATATTGCCTGTATCCTTCTTTTTGTTTGTTTTACCGAGCATTGTTAATCCAATACCGATAAAGGCAACAAGAGGAGAGAAGTTTGCGGGCTTTAAAAGAGATATCAATCCGTCACTTTCAATGCCGGAAAGAGAAAGTATCCAGGCTGTAAGTGTTGTGCCTATATTAGAACCCATAATTACGCCAACGGTACTTGCAAGGGACATAATACCTGAGTTAACAAGACCTACAAGCATAACTGTTAACGCAGAAGAAGACTGTATGGCAATAGTTATACCGGCACCAAGGAGAAGACTCTTTAACCAATTTGATGTCATGCTCTGCAATGCCTGTTCAAGCTTACCGCCTGAAAGCTTTTCAAGACCGGAAGACATTACATTCATACCAAAAAGGAAGAAAGCAAGACCACCAACAAGCATAAATACCTGAATTAATATTTGTACCATGTTTAAAGTGACGAAAATCGTCTTTACCTCACTTAAAATTTGTATGTTTGCATACAGTTGAATTATACAATATTTTTGTAATTTTGGCAAGAGGAAACAAAATATTTTTATTTATTTACAACTGATTTAATTTTAGGAAAAATTAAGACCGAAACGATAATTTTAATAATATCTCCGGGGATAAAATTGAGTATAAATATAAAATTAGTAATGTTATTTGTATGAGTATAGGCTAATATAAACCAAAAAACACCAAAAAAGTATAATAATAGAGTTGCCAATGTCAAAACTATAATTCTTTTAACACTTGTATCAGCACGCTTTTTAAATACAGCAATAAATGCAACCATAGGGATATAACCAAAAACAAATCCTC
>JAFYPJ010000024.1 GCA_017547545.1 Clostridia bacterium
AGGTCAGAATTTAAGTCAGGGACAAAGACAGCTGTTGTCTATAGCCAGAGCAGTTTTACTTGATCCGAAAATTCTGATTCTTGACGAAGCAACCTCAAGTGTGGATACCCGAACCGAAATGCAGATACAAAGTGCAATGCAACGGCTTATGAAGGGTAGGACAAGCTTTATTATTGCTCACCGTCTTTCTACAATAAGGGATGCAGATAAGATAATAGTTCTTGCAGAGGGTAAAATAGCCGAATACGGCAATCATGATGAATTGCTGAAACAAAAGGGTGAATATTACAATTTGTATATGACTCAGTTTGCAGGATTAAAAACTTAATATTAAATCTATTGATTTTAATTGAAATTTCTGTTATTCTTTTAGTAATAAGATTTTTATGTGAGGTAGTTATGTTGGAAACAGGTATCAAATATTCAAAAGAAACAGTTTGTGATGAAAATAATACCGCGGCGGCGGTAGGCAGCGGAAGCCTTCGTGTATTTTCAACACCCGCGCTTCTTACACTTATGGAGCTTTGCTGTGCAGAGGCGGTACTTCCTTTTCTTGAAGAAGGACAGTCTACGGTTGGTACATCGGTGTCTCTTAAGCATGTTGCGGCAACTCCGGTTGGCATGAAGATAACGGCTGAATGTGTGCTTAGAGAGGTGGACAGACGCCGCCTTGTGTTTACTGTTAAGGCTTATGACCAAACTGAGCTTGTTGGAGAATGTGAGCATGAGAGATTTATTGTAAATAACGATAAATTTCTTGATAAATGCTATTCAAAGGCAGAGTAATTTGTTAAAACTTCAAGTGATAAACAACAAAATCGGCTTGCATAAATGCAAGCCGATTTTTTATGGAAATACTCGTATCGCTTTAACCATATGATAACCGCTTATATATTTTGAACGGTATGTAGTACCTATATACGGCCACGCATCATATATCATGCCGTTGCCTGCATAGATACCAACATGGCAAACATTGCTTCTGCCGTTCAACGCGTAGAATACAAGGTCACCGGGTTCAAGATCGTTCAAAGAAACACTTAAACCCAATTTAGGATCATTTGCAAGGTAATATGAGGTGTATTCATAAACAGCAAGACCGTGGTCGATAATATTTGTATCGGGATTGATACCTGCCGCATAGAGACACTGATATATAAGACCTGAGCAATCTGCATAAGTTCCGGGTGTTCCCGAACAGCCTATACGGTAAATAGTACCCGCATTTGCGTATTCTCTTGCAACAGAGAGCATTGCATCAATATATTCTTGGCGGGAGCTGAACACATCAACTCTTTTGGGTGTAATATATGCAGCAAGATTGTACCAATCATATTCGCTGTAACCTAAATAAAGCCAGGTAGTTAAATCAACTATGCCTGTTTGGGGCAAGCCGTTACTGCGTTGGAATTTTGCAACAGCATTTCTTGTTTGCACAGTATATGAAGCACTTGATGTGCCAAGAAGGGCTTTGTTGATGTATATGACCTTTAATCCTATGTTTTCTGTTGAAACATTATATCCGCCTGAAGGTATGCTTATTTCATTTGTTATCTGATAATAGGAGTCATGTCTGTAAATACCGTTTACACTGTAGGAGCATCCGTTACAAACGCGGGAGCGTGTTCCGCAGCTTTGCTTTGTTGCTTCGGCAGTAATTGTCCAGGGGCCGTAAACATGATCGCCCGTAGGAGGAATTATTGTTGTATAACAGGAATCGCATCCTAAACAATTATAGGTTGTTTCACCCTCTATTCCGCAGGTAGGTTCCTTTGTTATAGTGCCTTTGGAATAAATATGGTACGGCTTGTATGAAACGGCTTTAGTTTCATTGCAAAGAAAACATCTGTATTTTGCATTACCACCCGTAACACAGGTCTTTTCGTTATTTTCAACAGTATACCAATTGTGTATGAACTTTTGCTCAAGTATAGTAATTATTTTTACTGTTTGAGAACGGGTGATATTATCATAAGGCTTTAGTGTGTTATCGGTATAGCCGTTGATTATTCCGTAATTGAGCGCCCATTGTATGCCTTCTTTTGCATATTCTGCAATATCTTTTGAATCTGTATACACATTTATATCCGACTTTATCGGCATGGCAGAATTATCGTGAAATACAGAAATGTAATAATTAAATGCCATTGTTATAAGATCTTGTCTTGTAATAAGGTCATTTGGGGAAAAGATGCCGGTTCCCGTACCCTTTGTTAATCCTGAATTATATGCCCATATAACGGAATTGTAATACCAGGAATCCTTTTCAACATCGTTAAAAGGGTTTTCAAGGCCTTCGGTATCTGCATTGCTCATAGAATAAAATATTTTAACCGCCATAGCTCTTGATAAGGTTGTTTCGGGAGAAAATACACCGTTTTCTGTACCGTTGATATAACCGTATTTATAACAGTATTCTGCATACTCTTCGTACCAGCAGCCTTGCTCTATATCACCAAAGGCTGGAATGGTACTTGCATTGGCTGAATATATAAAAAATATACTAAAAATTACAATAATTAAAGGAAATATCAGTTTTTTCATCTTTTTCTCACTCTTATATTTTTGGTTATTATAACACAGTATTACCAAGGGCGCAAGTATTTGGTTAATTTTTTATTACATTTATTGAAAACTTTAAAATATATGATATAATTGTTTTATGGATAATTTTATTAAATACACATTGATAAGATCAAACAGAAAAACCCTCGCTATTGAGGTAAACGCCAAACTTGAGGTAATAGTCCGTTCACCGTTATTTGCAACTCAACGCTCAATAGACGAATTTGTAAATAAGCATAGTAGCTGGATAAAAAAGAGTATTGAAAAGCAGGAAAATCGCAATAAAACACGCTTACCCGAACCCACAACTGAAGAAATTTCTGCATTTAAAAGAAAGGCGAAGCAGCTTTTACCCCTTAAAACCTCATATTTTGCTGGAATTATGGATGTAAAAGTAAAGTCGGTTAAGATAACTTCAGCTAAAAAAAGGCTTGGAAGCTGTAGTTATGACGGCCGTATATGTTATTCATGGCGCGTTATGATGTATCCCGAAAGGGTTATAGATTATGTAATCATTCATGAGCTTGCTCACATTAAAGTACATAACCACTCTAAGAGTTTTTACAGTCTTGTTGGCAGCTATTGTCCGGATTACCGTGAAATTGAAAAAATTATAAAAGGAAGTTAATATGACTGCACTTTGCAAAATACCGAGTTATGTTTATACTCTTTTAGATAAAAAGGGTATAGAAAAAGAAAAAATATATCTTATTACATATTGTGATATGAATAGCGATCATATATATGCAGACAGCTATATTATTGCAACGGATGAAAAAATTTGTGTTCTTTGCGGTACAGATGCTCTTTCGAAACATGATGGCATAGGAAAAGGACTTGAAAGATATTTTTCCGAACAGTATTTTTATGAATATAATATTTGCGATATAGATAGTATTAAAGTTGAAGAACTGCTTTCAAGTGCAAGACTGACGGCAAAAACGGTTTCGGGTGATGATATCTTCTTTTGTGCAATGACAAATTTTTGTCGCGGCAACGCAAATCTTTTTGTTAAATATTTTATGAGAATCAAGAAGGGGGAAATAACCTCTTCGGATTTTTCACTTGATACAGAAGACGATCCGAAAGAAAACTCCTGCCCCAAATGCGGTATGCGTTATCCGGACAGAAACCGAAAGGTGTGTCCCCGCTGTATGGAAAAAGGTAAGCTGTACAAGCGTTTTGGCGTTTTCTTCCTGAAATATAAAATTGAAATTGTACTGCTTGTTCTATCATTGGTTCTTATAACGGCTTCGGGAATAATTACCCCCTACCTCTCAAAAGGCTTTTTCTTTGACAAAATATTAAACAAAAACGGCAGCTTGTACGGTGAAGTGCTTGTGGCTGTTGGAATAATTGCTGCAACCAAATTTCTTTCACATATTGCGGATATGGTAAATGGTTGGGTTACAACCAAAATGTCTGCAAAGATAGTTTACGATCTTAAAAATACCATCTTCGGTTCAATAGAAAGGCTGTCTCTTTCCTTCTTTAACGGCAGGCAGACAGGCGGTCTTATGACTCAGGTTAATGATGATTCTAACACTATATACGGATTTTTCTGTGACGGAATGCCGTTTTTCCTTATCAATATAGTTCAGGTTATAGTCCTCTGCATAATACTGTTTACAATGAACCCCTTGCTTGCGGCTCTTTCTCTTATAACAGTTCCTGTATTTATTATAGTTATAAGAAGAACCTATAATACACAGCGCAAGCTGCATGCCAAAAACTGGTCGGGAATACGAAGAATGCACGCAAGGCTTTCGGATGTTCTTGGGGGAATCAGGGTTGTTAAAGCGTTTTCAAAGGAAAATGATGAAACATCAAGGTTTTATGTAGCAAATGCCCGTGCTGCAAAAGGAAACAAAAAGGTACAGCTGTTTAATAATTATGTTTATCCGTATATAGGTTATATACTGTATTGCGGTAATATTATAGCACTTGGTGTGGGCGGATATCTTGTTATAAAGGGTAAATTCAGTTACGGCGAGCTTCTTACATTTACTGCATATGTAAACATGATCTACAGTCCCATGTATTTCTTTTCTCATATGGTAGACTGGTATGCCTCAACAACAAATGCTTTACAAAGATTATTTGAAATCATGGATGCCGAACCGGATATCACCGAAAAAGAAGGAGCAATTACCCCCAATGAGATATACGGAAAAATTCAATTTAAAAATGTAGACTTTGGATATACCAAGTCCAAGAAGGTCATTGATAATGTTAGCTTTGAAATTGAAGCAGGGAAGATACTTGGTATCGTAGGTCATACGGGTGCTGGAAAAAGTACAATTGCAAATCTTTTAATGCGTCTGTATGATGTACAGGAGGGAGAAATACTTATAGACGGTATCAATGTAAAGGATCTGTCCTTTGAGGCTCTTTATAAGAATATCGCAATAGTATCTCAGGAAACATATTTGTTTATCGGCTCTATTCTTGATAATATCAAATATGCCAAACCCGATGCCAGCTTTGAGGAAGTTATATGGGCAGCAAAATGCGCAGGTGCTCATGACTTTATAGTGAAGCTGCCGGACGGATATAATACTAAAATAGGCTTTGGAGCAAAGGATCTTTCGGGCGGTGAGCGTCAAAGGGTTTCTATTGCCAGAGCAATATTACTTGATCCCAAAATACTTATCCTTGATGAAGCAACGGCCGCAATGGATACAAAAACCGAAAAGCTTATCCAGAATGCGCTGTCCGGGCTTACCAAGGGTAAAACAACAATAATGATAGCGCACAGACTTTCCACCCTTCGCGATGCACATAAGCTGATTGTAATAGAAAACGGAAAGGTGGCTGAAGAGGGAAGTCACAAGGAGCTTCTTGAGAAAGAGGACGGTGTTTATAATAAGCTGTACACCCTTCAGCTTGAAGCACTTAAAAATGCAGGAATAACCGAATAGGAGGTATAAAAATGAATAATGAGCTTATAAACGATCCGGGGGCAGCTATAGTTCGCTTGTTACCCGAAAATGCTTCCTTTGGTTTTAAAAACGGATTTTTATGCCTTTCCTTTAACGGTGAAGGCAGTGAGGAATATAACAGGGTGTTTTTACACAGAGTTTTCCCGTTTGAACTATTATGGGAGTATATTTCGGTGCTTGATGCAGATAACAAGGAAATAGGTCTTATATATAATATTTCTGATTTTGATGATCGAACTAAGGAAATGCTGAAAAAAGAACTTGAAAGAAAGTATTATTCTCCCGTTATCAGATCGGTAGATTCCTTGAAGGAGCGTTACGGCTTTTCCTATTGGAGCGCCACAACAACAGAAGGTAGAAAAATTGAGTTTACAATTCAGGATACCTTCCGTCATGTTACAAGAATAGGCGAGGATAAATGTATTATAAGTGATGTGGACGGTAACCGTTTTATCATCGAGAGTCTTTCGGCACTTGATAAAAAAAGCTACCGGCGCATTGAGCTCTATCTGTAGGAGGAAGAATGAAAGGAAAATTTATAATATCTTTTGATTTTAACCTTCATCCAACAGAAGCCAATAAACTTACAAACGGTAATTTAACACTTTATGAGAATAGTTTGATTGTAACCGAAAACGGTACAGAAACGCATAATCTGCGTGTTGACGATATAGAGGAATTAAAGGTTGAAAACGGTGTAGGATGCATATTTGTGTCTTATATATCAAAAATTGATAAATCGGTGCATCTTCTTTGCAGAAATGATCTTACAGATTCAAAAGCTATCATTAAAAAAGTAAGAAGGATCAATTTATACATTGAGGATAGATGTATACCTAAAGGGGAAACCGATTATATAGAAAAATGTCCGAAATGCGGCAGACCGTTTAAGGACGGCTCAAATATCTGCTTGTATTGCAGCGATAAAAAGCAGTTGATCAAGCGCACATGGGGACTCTTTTTGCCTTATAAGGGATATGTTTTTACAGCAATATTGCTTTTCTTCTTCATTAGCGGTTTGAATCTGGTTCTTCCGTATATAAACCGTATAGCGGTAGATAATTACATACAACCCAAAGAACCGGGTGCTGTTGATATAAGCGAATTTGTTCTTGTGATACTCTCAATGCTTGCTCTTGATCTTATTATAAGAACAATATCGGTAATTCGTACTCATCTGCTTATAGCGGCAGGCAATAAAATGATAATCAATCTTCGTAATACTCTTTTTGATAAGGTTCAAAGGCTGTCTATAGCTAAAATATCAAAGCGGACAACAGGTGATCTTATGCGAAGAGTAACCGGAGATGTCTGGGTGTTGCAGAATTTTATAATAAATTATCTGCCGGGCGCACTTGAAGAAATTGCAGTTCTTGTTTGTGTAAGCGTATATCTTGCAGTATATGATTGGAAGCTGTTTCTTTTGATAATGATACCCACTCCTTTTGTTGTTGCTTCCTTCCGTTTGTTTTGGCGATTTATGCGTAAGCTCTTCCATAAGCGATGGCTTGCAGGCTCAAAAGCAAACTCGGTGCTTCATGATATTTTTTCGGGTATCAGGGTGGTAAAAGCCTTTGGTATGGAGCAGAAAGAAGGTGTGAGATACGAAAAAGCAACAGCTCACGAACGCTATATGCAAGAAAAGACAGACTGCATATGGTCTGTACTCATGCCGATTTTGCGTTATTTTATCGGTTTTGGTGAATTTATTATTCTTTTCTATGTAGGAAATAAAATTCTTGACGGAAAAATGACCTTGGGAGAAATGACTCAGTTTTCGGCATATGCAGGCATGATCTACGGTCCCTTGCGTATGATTGCTCACATTCCGAGGCATTTAATGGAATTTAACACCTCATCCGCTAAAATATTTGAAATACTTGACGAAAAAGAAGATGTTGCAAACAGCATTGATTCGGTTGATATTGAGATAAAGGGCGATATAGATATAAATAATGTATCTTTTGGTTATGACAGCGGCACAGAGGTTCTTCATAAGGTTGATATTCATATAAAACAAGGCGAATTTATCGGTCTTGTAGGTGCTTCGGGTGTTGGAAAATCCACTCTTATCAATCTTATTATGCGAATGTATGATGTTGAAGATGGAAGCATCACGGTAGACGGAGTTGATATTAGAGATATTTCCCAGGAATCACTTCGTTCCCAGATGGGTGTTGTATTGCAGGAAACATTTTTGTTCTCCGGCACGATTTATCAGAATATTGCATATGCGAAGCCTGAAGCCACCCGTGATGAGATAATAGCTGTATCAAAGATAGCAGGCTGTCATGATTTCATATCACGCTTGCCAGACGGTTATAATACAAGAGTAGGAGAAAGAGGATTCACCTTGTCAGGAGGAGAAAGACAAAGGGTGGCAATAGCAAGAGCTCTTCTCCATAACCCGAAAATTTTGATTCTTGATGAAGCAACCTCGGCACTCGATACAGAAACCGAAAAGCAGATACAGGATGCACTCTCCCGTATTTCAAAGAAGTGTACTACTATTGCCATAGCACATCGCTTATCCACTCTTCGCAATGCTACCCGTCTTGTTGTTCTTGACAAGGGAAGGGTTGCAGAGGTTGGAACTCATGATGAGTTGCTTGAAAAAGAGGGAATATATTACGGTCTTGTAATGGCACAGCGCGAAATGGCACAGATGTAATAATAAAAAGCGCCGCCGGGCGTACCGAAAAAAATTAAAGCACCGTTTGAGGTGCTTTAATTTTTTATTACCTTAATTTGCGCTTCTGTGTTAACCTTATCGTCTACAAGGGTACGAAAATAATATGTTATTCTGCCGTCATCCGTTTCTATAGGCTCGCTTATTTCAACATTAAGGATAGAATTCAAAGGAGCTTCTGCCTTATAGGTTATGGAATACTCTGTTATACGGTATTTATCACAGTTGGGAATAAAGCTTAAGTACATATCGGGATAGTTTGTGTTGTTCATATGGCGATTGCAGTCGGTTAAAGGATAGTATACCTTGTATTCGCCAAT
>JAFYPJ010000025.1 GCA_017547545.1 Clostridia bacterium
AACAGATACGCTGACAGGTCCTTGGGAGGTAAGGTTAAGCGTATATTCATTTACCCCCTGTAATCTTCCCTTTCCTGAGTAGGATACAGAATTTTCGGCGCGTTTTATTTCCCCGGCGCTGTTATATTCACCGTAGGCAAAACGAATAACCTTAACACCGTCAATACCGCTTATATTAAGCTGTGAACCGTTTTCCGTAAATATTACTTCGGGTAATACAACCTCAAAGGTTATAAAGCTGTATTCACGGGTACTGTCATCATATCTTACACAAAGGGTATAAACACCGCTTTGATTTATCATATAAGAATAATTGTGACTTTCGCCAATCTTTTTGCTTGTTACCTGCACAAGAAGATTATCCTTTACGGCTCTGTAGCTATTCTGCTCACCGTATGCTATAAAGAAATCCTTTACACCGTAAAGATCGCATACCGTAACACGGTTTGCATCAACATGAATGCTCTGCTTCATCACACTAAGGTCTGCCAAATAAACATATTCGCTGCCATCGGTCAATTTTATCCAGAAGGAATAGCAACCGCCCTTTTCCATTTCAAGCTTGGCAATACCCTCACCTGTATGCTCCAAAACATTTCGCTGATTCAAGGTAACACAGCCGGGAGCATTCTTTATTTCGGCAGAGCTTGAATACTCACCGTATGCATATCTTATATACTTGATATAATCGGCACTTGTAATAGAAACGATGTAATTATTTACATCAATTACGGGTATCTCTATTTTTGCTACAGCTTGAGTTTCGGTGACACCGCAAAGAGTACATACTCTTGTTTTTTCGCCCTCTGAATTCACGGTAGGCTCAACTGTAATTACCCATTCGCCGCTATGCTCGCTTGATACGGGAACATCCTCATAAGTGTAATTAAGACAGCTTCTGCAAATACAGATCATCATACCTTCGCTTATACAGGTAGGCGCCTCGATGATCTCCTTTTTATAATCGTGAGGAAGCCTCGTATTACTTGCGGTAATGGTCTTACTGTTACCGCAACCGAAATCACAGTATGCGGTTTTCGTTCCGTTTTTCAAGCAGGTGGCATCCTCATTATATACATAATTTGAATAGCTGTGCGCAGCACTTCCCTCTTCAGGTATTGTATCGGTAGCTCCGCAACCGTAGTAACAGACAGCTGTCTTTGTGCCATCGGCATAGCAGGTTGCATCATCGTTATAAATATAATTTGAGAATTTATGATCCACCTTGTCAATGACCTCGGTATAATAGTAACGGCAAATTCTGCATATATTAACGCATAACCCCTCTCTTTGACAGGTTGCCGCACGTGCAATATCACGATAATAATCATGGATCTTTGAATCCGGCTCCGTTATGGTATCGGTTTTACCGCAACCGAGATCACAGTATGCGGTCATTGTACCGTCTTCATAGCAGTTACCGTCATTGTTACTTATGTAGTTAGTAAATACACATTTAGTATGCAGATATGAAACAGGAATAGAATTAGCCAATGCATAGGCTTCGGCAGCAGACCCCTCTGCGCATCTTATGGTAAGATTTGTGCATCTTATAAAAGCATCTGCTCCAATATATTTCACGGTTTTGGGAATTGTGATATAATTCAATTCGCTACGATTGGAAAAAGCTGTGTCCTTAATAAGTCTTGTTCCGTCTTTTATAATATATTCTCCCGTAACAGAAGAATCTGTGGCTATCAAGCAATCGCCAATATATAAAACCCCATTCTCCCAATTATCCGGATAGTTATAAATTCCCGATAAATAGAATGCATTAGTACCTATATAAACAACAGAATTTGGTATCGATACGGATGTAAGCAATTCACAGTCTCTGAAGGCTGAGCCTGCAATACATCTTGTCAGCGGTAGTATATCACAGTGACCTGACAATGTTGTTTTATTTGCTACCAAATTATTTCCAATATATAAAACATCACCGTTCCAATTAGCCGAATCATTATAATATCCTGTATTATTAAATGCGTAACTACCAATATAGCTTACACTGTACGGTAACGAAATATCTTTAAATTTTGTACATTGTCTAAAGGCATTTTCACCTATATATTTAACACCCATAGGTATATTTAGCGTTGTCAATTCAAGACATTCACTAAATGAATAATCACCTATACTTATTACTTTATCGGGCATTTGAATATTTTTCAATGCGGCACAACCGGCAAAAGTATAGACCTCTATTGATGCTATATTATCAGGAATATCGATGCTTGTCAGATTAATGCACTGATAGAATGCATACTCACCGATACTTGATACGCTGTTTGGAACACTTACCTGCTTTAAGCTTGTACAACCGTAAAATGTATATGGAGGAATATCTTCGGTATTATCCGGAAGTACGATATTTTCAATCTTACTGCAATTTGAGAAAGCACCGTAAGGGATATCACCACCTGTAATTACTACAGTTTTCAAGGTAGACGGTAAGTAGAAAGTATCTATTGAGTTATAATCCTTATACTCCTCAAGATACTGTAAAGCACTAACAGAATCGGTATGTGAGGTCCAGCTAAAAATATATCCCAAAGGATATTGTTTCGAATCAGCGGTAGCATAAGGTTGTCTTCCGATGAAAGGTAAGGTTATACTTGTTAATTTGGTACAACAGCCAACAGCATAGTATCCGATATAAGTTACAGAATCAGGAATCACAAGATTAGTTATACGGGTATTATAGAATGCTTGTATGCCGATATTCTTCACTCCGTCAGAAATTGTAATATTTATCAGTGAGTAACAATTGTAGAAGGCCTTACCTCCGATTTCTTCAACGGATGACGGAATTGTCACACTTCTTAGGTATGAGTGATAATTAAATGCAAAGCTATTTATTTTTTTTACACCTTCAGGAATCACAATATCGTTTACAACTTTACCGTTAATATATAAATTACATCTGTATACAGGATTTGCGTTTTCATTTCCAAATACAATATTACACCATGCTTCAATACTTGGAATGTCTACTCTGCTTATATCATAATTATAAAATGCATCTACTCCAATATATGTAAGTCCCGAACCAAAGGTTACATTTGTTAATCTTGTTTCATAAAACGCTTCTTTTCTGATCTTAGTAACACTATCGGGAAATGTTATTTTTTTCAATCCGGTTCTGAAAAACGCCCTTTCGTCAATGATTTCAACACCATCCTGTATGGATACATTACTTAACATATCATTATATGAAAATGCACCTTTACCAATTGTTTTAACATTTCCCGGAACAACAACAGAAGTAAGGGATTCACAATCATAAAATGCATAATAACCAATGCTCGTTACGGTATTGGATATTTCAATATTTGTTAAATTCCTGAACAAACAAAATGCATCAGAACCGATACTTGTTACACCTTCGTTAATTACAACACTTTTCACTTTTGAGTTATAACTATTCCAAGGAGTATTGTTAGTTGTATAGACATCATATTCATAATCATACATATCTCCCGTTCCGGAAACGGTAAGAACACCAAGTGTATCGATTTCCCAGGTAAGATTATCACCGCATTTTCCGGAAGCTGTGGCTATATCACCCGTTACAGTATCGCTTTCTCTGCCGTCATCTGCTGAAAAAGCAGGTACTTCTTCGAAAACATCCGGTTCTTTTGCAATAATTTCTTCATCGTTAACTGTTTCCTCGGCAGCTTGAGGAAGATCTGCAATAACAGCTTCTTCTTCAATTGTTTCCTCTGCAAATGAAATAAAGGATGATACAGAAACTGAAGATATAAGCATTATAGCTGTAAGAATAGATGACAAAAGCTTTTTCATAATTACCTCCCGATAATTTTCATATTATCAACAGTATAACACATATTTTTTTGTTTGTAAACTATGTATCCTTCATATTAAAGCAAAAACCACCCGATAAAGGTGGTTTTTGACATAATTATTCTGTAATTTTAATTGCATATCTACCGCAGGGAGCAACATTGCCGTTCACATAGAAGTCCATGATATCACCGTCGGATTGCGCATTATCAGACCACTTGAAGGAAAAATCAACCTTATCAAGTTCAAGAACAGATCTTGCAACCTTCACCGTGAGAGTGTCACCGCAAGCATTAAGCTCAATATCTGCCACATCCTCGTAATTCCAACCGCCAAGAGAACGCTTAACCTTACCCTCATAGCAGTCAACATAATAGTTAAAGCTTTCCCAGTTGGGTTTGGTATCATCTGTTGCAATAAACAGGCGCATCCAGTTATCCGATTCGGGCTTGGTTATTTCTGCCATACATTTAGCATAGAAATATATATTTTCGCTATCATAGGCAACCTTAGCGGTAGCTATATTATTTCTTGCAGTATCGTTTGTATAGTGTGTAGTTGCCCAGCCGTCATTATCACGCTTGGGTGCTGTGTTAAGGTAAAGGTTGATTGCGGGAACATCTTCCCACTGTGCCAGATCTCCCTTGATATCAACGGTTTTATCTGCCGCATTTACCTTAGGCTTTGACATACCCTTGAAGCGTCTGATATTAGCCGCCATCTGATAGTAATAGTAGTCTTTGAGATCACCCTTGGTAGGCTCAACATCACGGGAATACATATCGTTATACTGATCGGGGAAAGCATTGGGAGAATCCTGCCATACGGGATGGCGGGCTGCAACCCATTCATTATAACCGGTAATAAAAATAACATCGGGATCCGATTCTATTGCATAATCCCATTGCTCCTGGAAGTTAAGACCGTAATAATGGTCATTTTCAATGCCTGCCTTTGCAGTAAACTCCTTACCTGCTCTCTTATATGTATAGGAGAAGTTTTCATTTGTGGTATGGCTTCTGCCGTAAACACCGCCTCTTATATCGTTCATGGGAACAAGTCCGTGAACGCTTGCATTGTGGGCAACACCAACGGTCATCTGCTCGAATGTACCGTCTTCACGGGGAGCATACTTTGCCTGAGGACAAAGTGAGAGCCAGCCCCAGCTGTCGGGTGTGGGGGATTCCTTTGTGAAGTAAAGAGGATCGTTTCTTCTGAAGGTAAAGAAATCAAGAATCTCATTATCTAATTTTCTGCCTGACTTAAATATATCGTCAAAGCCGATAACAAGGGGCTTACCGTCATAGTAATACCAAAGATCCTTATATCTTCCTCTGCGGTATATATCGGTATAGATCTTACGCAACATTGCATGGCTTGAACGGAAGGGGGCAAAGTTAAGCATAAATGCCACCTGAGGTGTTTTGATACCGTCCATTCTTGCCTCATGGAACACCTCTAAAAGTGTTTCATATCCTAATTTCCATGTATATGTACCGTTGGTACAGTCAAAAACTATAAAGTCTACACCCGCATCGGCCAAAAGCTCTGCCTGACGGCGCAGAACATATCTGTCTGTAGAGGTATAATAACCGTATATAGGCTCATTCCAGAAATATGCCTCTGCCTGATTATCCGCCCAGATGGGGTGGTTGTAGTCATTTCTTGCATCGGGATGTGCTTCAATTATACGGTGAGTATTACAGGGCTTGGAAAGCTCATAATGATAATGCCAATCCCAATAGAAAAGACCTACAGATTTGCCCTTACGCTTTTCGCCAACCTCATTATAATCGGGAAGCCTTCTGCCAAGACCGTCAATTGCGGTGAAATTTTCGTTATCCACATTCAAAGCATTTATGGGATGATTTACCGAAAGCATCTGCTTTGGCATGGGATCAACCCTTTTAGCCGCCTGAACATCCATGGATATTTCGCCAAAGTAGTCCTCTGCCTCATTTGTGAAACGGATATATCCCTCCATACTTCCGTCTGCAGGTGTACCGTTGATATAAAGAAGCGCGCCTGCAAAAGAGTCTATAAGACCGCAGAAGCCTACACCGCGGGTACCGTCATGTGCTGCCATAAGGTATTCGCCTGCAGGCATTTCGTCAAAATCAAAGGGCATGGTTGTACCGTTGGCAAGATCACAAACGGTTGTGGCAAGAGCCTTGCCTGCTACGGTTTCGTTATATGTGGAATTCCATTTATAAAGTGAAAGACTGATAATACCGTCATGGGCACTCATACGGGGGCAGATATAAAGGAATCCGTTAAAGGGTTGTAATGCATTAAACTGAATGGCATACTGTTCACCCTTTTCTATAAGGGAGGCATAATGTTCACTTGTATCTTCAAAAGTAGGTATATTTATCATTTTTTACTCCTTATCCGTGAATGTTAAAGATTCTGGCAGCACCCTGATATGTTGCACCGAGGGTATACTGAACAGTATCATTATTAGAGCTGATATCGTCAACATGATCCATATGAATATGACCTGCAAGGATAGCCTTAACGGGACTTTCTGCGGATTTAAGATAGTTGATGAATCTTTGAGTTGTGGCATTGGGAGCAAGGTTTGCCGCACCAAGGCATATATCTCTTCCCCACATAGCACTTACATCCTGCACCATTGTAGGAACGGATATCGGAACATGAAGAAGAAGAATTACTGGTATATTCTTGCTTGCATAGTTCTGAAGAATAGCCGTAGCAGAGTTGGGTATCTGATTGTTACTGTTATCTATGGCTACAACTGCCAAGCCGTCATATTCATAAATATCAACATAATCCTCCCAAAGATCCTCAGAGCCGTCCTCTTCATATTTATCAAATACTCTCTGGAATTTGGGAATATGCTCTCCGCGCTGTGCTCCACTCTGATATTCATCGGGATTATAAGAGAAGGTCCAGTCATGATTTCCTAAAACATAGGCGGAATGAACACTTGATCCTTTAACAAGACTTTCAAGATATGCAATATTACCGTTACTGGGAGTGTCAATTATATCTCCGGTAAGGAAAATACTGTTACATCCTTCTGCCTCTGCATACTTATATGCATTTGCAAGACGGTCCTCTTTTTTAACACCGTCTGTAACCTGAGCATCAAAAGCCACTCCTCTGTCCTTCTGGTGAGCTATAACCTCAGGCAGATCGGTTTCATCTGTAAGGGTAAGATGTGCATCACTTACATGGAGGAATTTGTAATTCTTTGTAAGACCTTCAATTTTTATATCAACAACTGCATCGTCAAGCATAAATTCGTTTTCCTCTTTCTTATCGGTATCTTCTGTACCGTCTTCTGTATCTTCTTTTGAAAGCTCAGCGTAATATTTATCAAAGTTCATCATAAGCTGAGCTGCTTCGGATCTTGTGGCGGTTCCCATGGGATTGAATCTGTTATCACCCACACCCTTAACTACACCAACCGATTTAATGGCATATACGCTTTCCTTTGCCCAATCGGATATATCAAGGTCATCAGCAAAGCTGTCATCACCAATTACCGATATCTCAACACCTTTATAGTTAAGATATCTGTACATCATGGTACAAAGCTGTTCGCGGTTTATTCTCATATTGGGAGAAAAGGTGTTGTTGCTTGTACCCGAAACTATTCCCTCATTTTTCGCCCATGCCATTGCATTGTAATACCATGAGTTTGTTTCAACATCTATAAAACCGTTATAGCTCTGGTCAGAGATATCCACACCCTCATAATTGGCAAGAACCTTTACAAACTCCGCACGGGATATGGTGCGCAAGGGTGAAAAACCGCTGTCTCCGGTACCGTTGAATATTCCCTTTTCGGCACAGTAATAAACGGCCTCATAATACCACGCATCATTTGGAACATCGTTAAATTCCGCAGCCAGAACGGGTATGCAGAGCATAATCGAGGTTATGCATAAAACAATTGATATCAGTCTTTTTTTCATGATAAGAAAGTTCCTTTCGTTTAATACCTACATTATACTCTATTTTTAAATAAATATCAAGTATAAAAAAGAAATCAGTACAAAATATACCGATTTCAGTCTTTCCATATAAAATTGTAATTTATAGATTCGCCGCCGTCTACAAGTATATTCTGTCCGGTGCAAAAACCGTTTGTTGCCGTAAGAAAATATGCCCACTGCGCAATTTCTTCGGCACTTGCCCATCTTTTAAGGGGTGTTTGCTCCATTATTTGTTCCCAAAGCTCCGAATCGTTTATAACACAGTCATTCAAGGGTGTTATAACACCGCCGGGATCAAGACTGTTACAGGTAGCACCGAATTTTGCAATTCTCATGGCAACATTCTTGGTATATGCAAGAACTCCGCCCTTACTTGCGCAGTATTCGGGAAACTCCGAACCTGTATGACCGCTTGCCGAACCGATATTCAGAACAGACCTTATTTTTTCCTGTATTGCGTATTTTTCGGTAATATTTATAAGTGCCTTGAGGTTTATGTCAATATCCGCCTCATTCTGTGTACCCGCATTGTTTATAAGAATTTCAACATCTTCTATTTCGGGTAAATTCTCTGTATCCCTTACATCCATGAGATAGTGTGTATACACAGGAGAATCAATACTCTTTTCCTTGCGGTCTATACCGATAACGGTATGTCCCTTTTGAATAAACATTTGGGCTATTGCTTTACCTATTCCCTGTGAGGTTCCCGTAATCAATACCTTCATTTTATTTTATCCTTTTCTATAAACTCAAGATATTCCCTGCCCACAGCATTGCTGCTCCATTTCCGGGTTATGCGGTATCCTATGGGCGAAAAGATTATTTCCATTATCAGTTCCGCACAAGCTCCGGTTAATGCACAGCTTGCACATTGAAGAACACTCCAGCAAAAACCGTTCCAGAATACAGGCGCAAAGAAAACAAAAACGATAACAGAAAATATAAAATTATCAAAAAACTGACCGATAAAGGTAGAAATATAGGTTCTTGCGGCATATGCAGCCTTGCCGTTTGGGTTCTTTTTAAAAGCAGAGCCTATAAACCAATTCAGACTGTTATTTATAAGTGCCGATGCAATAAATGCAACCGTGCTTCCCAAAAGTATAAACCATGTTCCGCCAAAAATTGAATCAAAGGCTGTATAATCATTTGCATTTGACGGAATTACACTTGCCACAAAGAATATTAGGCAGGTAAGCAGATTTATCATTACCGCAAGCAGGGATATTCTGTTTGAGGCTTTTGGGCCAAAGTGCTTTGTTATTATATCCATGCACATAAAAGAAAGCCAGGATATAAGAATTCCTGCATCAAGGGCTATCCATTCAAGCTGCAACAGGGTTTTTCCCGCAAGCAAATTCATACATATAACACTTACCACAAAAAGTGTAACAACTGTTGCCGGAATAGACCGCAATAGTATCTTTGTTCCGTTTATTTCTTTTTTAATCTCGGATTTCAAGTTCAGTTTCATATCAGATTGCCTTAAAAATAAGAATTTCTTGAAACACTTTCAATTGGATATTTATCTGTAATTTCCGTGTTTACCTTTACATCTGCGATATACTCTTCAAATTTGGTATTCTTCTTTTCGGTAATGATATTATTTTCAAAACCGTCATTTGTAAGAAGCTCCCTCTCATTTTGCGAAAGTGCTGAATACAACGGCATTTCACAACGAAGCACCACTATTTCAGTACCCGCATTTGTTACTGTTTTCATTTCCCCGACTTCAAGAGAAAATGCCGCCTTAACTATTTCGCTTTCGGATGCGGAATCGCCGTTATATATAAATATTCCGTTGGGGTATGCGCTGTAATCTATTTCGGAATATTCAGCACAAAGTTCATCAAAATCTTCACCCGCCTCTATCTTCTCTAAAAGAGCGTCATAATCCTCGGCAAATACCGATATCATTTTGATGCAGATATAATTATCCTTTAAAAACTCTGCTTTTTCGCTGTCGGTGGGTGCTTCGGTTCCCTTATCCGAATAAAGGTACTCTATAAGTATATCATATTTTGCATTATTTACATATACCTCGCGCAGCATATCAATATTCATGTTGAATTTTGCAAGATCCTTGTTAAGAGCCTCTCTTGAACCGTAATATTCTATCTTCTCTTTAATATCATTATCGATCCCTGTTTGTACCGACTTACTTAAAGTAAGTCCGTATTGATCGAAAAGCCAAAGGGCTACGGTTCTGTTTTTTACATCCTGCATAACATAATCTGTTGTAAACTGACCGTAGGTTTTACCCTCTGCCACATCGGAGTTCCAAAAATCTTCACTGTTTACACCCTTATTGAAGTTTTCAAGGAAATCATATTTATGACAGGATATCCAATAGGAATAAAATGCCTCTGAGGTATAAACATTTTTATATACCATTGCGGCTTCATCGGGTGCTTCTCCCTTTTTACATGACGAAAAAGGAAGTATAATAAGCAGGCAAAGAATAAATACAAGGATTTTTCCCACTTTATTTTTCATTTGTTTCTCCTTCGGAATTTTTATACTGAAGATATTTTGAAAGTATTCCTATAGTTTTGGATAAGGGCTTCTTTTCTCCCTGCAAACGGTAGGTGGCGTAGGGCTTTGACGAAAGATTCAGCAGAACCTTGCCCTTATTGTCTGCCGCAAGAGCTGTCCATACCCTTACATCTATATTATCCGAATAAAACAGCATAGAGCTTTTGTTCATAACTATTTTCGAAAGACCACATGTCCTGCCCAATGCTCTGATATAGGATACTCTGCAAAGATTGTCACAGGGGGCGGGTATATCACCGTAACGGTCTAAAAGCTCGTCGGTTATATCCCAGAAATCTTCTTCATTTTCTATTGATGCTATCTTTTTGTATGCTTCTATACGCTGGGCGGATGAGGTAATATAGCTTTCGGGAATATACGCGTTTACCTTTATATCAACGGTACATTCAGGCTTTTGAGGGATAATTTCTCCCTTTTCTTCAAGTATTGCATTGTTCAGTATCTTTATATAAAGATCATATCCAACACTCTCTATATTACCGTGCTGTTCGGAGCCTAAAAGATTGCCCGCACCTCTTATCTCAAGGTCACGAAGTGCTATCTTGAAGCCTGAACCGAATTCTGTATAATCACGGATAGCAGAAAGCCTTTTTTCGGATATTTCGGTAAGCACCTTTCCGCGGGGATAGGTGAAATATGCGTATGCACGGCGGTTGCTTCTGCCTATTCTTCCCCTTATCTGGTGAAGCTGGGAAAGCCCCATTTTGTCCGAATTTTCTATAATCAGAGTATTTGCATTCGGAATATCTATACCCGTTTCAATAATAGTTGTGCTTACAAGGATATCAAGCTCACCCGTTACCATCTGCTCCCAGATGTTACTCATATCCTCTTTATCCATCTGCCCGTGGGCAACTGCAACCTTGGCATCGGGAGCCATGGCGGCAACACGGGATGCCACATTATTGATATTTTCAACGCGGTTATAAAGATAAAATACCTGACCACCGCGGCGCAATTCCTTATTTATTGCTTCGGCAATTATAGTATCATCGTATTCAAGAACATAGCTCTGTACCGGCATTCTCTCTCCGGGTGCTTCCTCAAGCACAGACATATCACGGATACCGCTCATTGCCATATTAAGTGTTCTCGGTATGGGAGTAGCAGTTAAGGTAAGAACATCAACATTCTTTGATATCTGCTTTAATTTTTCTTTTTGGGCAACACCGAACCGCTGCTCCTCGTCTACTATTACAAGTCCAAGGTCACGGAAAACAACATCCTTTGATATCATACGGTGTGTACCAACAATAATATCTACCTCACCGCGGCGAAGCTTACGAACAGTTTCCGCCTGCTGTTTCGGTGTACGGAAACGGGAAAGCATATCAATCTTTATGGGAAATCCCCTCATACGGGAGGATATTGTTTGGTAATGCTGCATTGCAAGAATGGTTGTGGGAACGAGGACCGCAACTTGCTTTGAATTATTTACCGCCTTAAATGCAGCCCTGAGTGCAACCTCGGTCTTGCCAAAGCCCACATCACCGCAAAGAAGTCTGTCCATGGGATATTCATTTTCCATATCCCTTTTTATCTCATCGGCAGCTATGATCTGACCGTCTGTTTCCTCATATTCAAATTCATCCTCAAACTGCTTCTGAAACTCGTCATCCGCTTCAAAGGCAAAGCCCTTTTGCTTCAATCTCCGGGCGTAAAGTTCAATAAGCTCCTTTGCCATATCGGTGGCGGCTTTCTTTGCCTTTGCCTTTGCCTTAACCCACTCGTTTCCACCCATTTTTGACAGCTTAACAGTTCCGTCATCCGAACCTGCACCGATATATTTTGCAATAGAATCAAGCTGATCACAGGGTAGATAGAGCATATCCTTACCGTGATATTTTATCTTAACAAAATCCCGGCGAACTCCCTCTACAGTAAGACTCTGTAAGCCTAAATACTGACCGATACCGTGATTTTCATGCACCACAAAATCACCGATATTAAGATCGGCATAGGACATTATGCTCTCGCGTCCGTCCTTCTTTTTATGCTTTTTACGAGCCTTTTGAAGCTTTGCTTTTGCTCTGTCAAAGCCCTTTAAGGTTGTAAGAGTTACAAATTTTGAAGCTGAAAGCTCAAATCCGGGAAGATTCTCATTACACATAACAAGAGGCTTTCCGTATTCCGGATCGCTTTCTGTTAATGCGGTTATATTATTATCGTCAAGTGCCGCAACTATCTGTTTAATCTCCGCTTTGTTTTCACAGGTGATAATAACCTTGTATTCACCGCGCAAATAGGATAGAAGATCTTCAAAAAGAAGATCATATTTATCAAAATATGATGATGTCTGTTTGGTAATAAAGTTAAATATACCCGAACGCTTTCCCCCACCCGATGAGGTAAGGAAATTATCGCACAGAATTCCTCCGCTTGCGGATAATTTAACCTCAAAATCCTGCTTCCATTTACCGTAATCGCATATTTTCTTATCCACACCGCTTGCCAGAAGCTCGGTTACCGTGGCATTAAGCTGCCATTCATATGCCTCAAGACGCTTTATGGTGGCATTTTCTTCTATTAGTATATAAGGTACATTTACACCAATATAATCAAGCAATGTTTCTCTTTCGGGATAGATAACGCTGATATATTTATCTATAAAATGAAGCTCTTTTGATGCGCGTATTGCTTCAAGCTCCTCCGTAAAAACATCTTTTTTAGAAAAATCGTTCTGCTTTTTTGCCTGATTTGCAATTATTGATTCAAGCTCTTTTCTTGCACTGTTTGAAACAACTACCTCTCTTGAGGGGGTGAGCTCAACTATGTCAACAGGATCTCCCCTACGCTGAGTCATAATATCAAAGGCGGTTATGGTATCTATCTCGTCACCGAAAAACTCTATACGAACAGGCATTTCCATATCGGTGGAAAAAATATCAATAATTCCGCCGCGCACAGAAAACTGCCCCTTTGCTTCCACGGCATCGCACCTTGCGTATCCTATATCCGAAAGCAAGGTTACCAATTCCTCTATATCACATTCATATCCGGGTTCAAGGCGGCGGCGCAGATCCTCAAGTCTTTGTGCGGGAATGGTGTACTGAAGCATGGCATCAGCCGTTGTTACAATATAATCAAGGCGGTCATCAAGTATTCCGCACAACGCAAAAAGCCTCTCATGCTCAAACTCATGGGAGGAAACTATATTATGGAACATATAATCACGGTAATTATATACCGCACCTGCAAGGGTAAGCGAAAGAATATCATTCACACGGTTTGCCGTTTTTTCGTCCGGTGCAATAATAAGCATTGCTCCTCCGCCGTCACGGCGGTAATCCTCTATTATGGCACGGCAAAAGGCAGAGCGTGCGCCTTCACACATTCCCGTTACGGTTAAGGGTAACGGTTTTCTTGCGCTTCTCTGCTCAATAAAGCATTTGTATATCTGCTTATATTCCTTATTCTCTCTTAAATAATCGGTAATTTGCTTCATATCAGTTAAATTGATTCATCGCTTTATCGGTATTGCCCGAAACAATCAGTTCAATTGCCTCAGGTGTTTTTTCAAGGCAGGTGAAAAGTTCTTTTTGAGCTTCGGTTGTAAGCTTGCCAAGCACCCAACCCACCATGTCATATTCCTTCGGTTTAACTCCAACACCTAATTTTATTCGGGGAAAAACATCGGTATCAAGCTGCAGGATGATATTCTTTATACCGTTATGTCCTCCCGCGCTCCCCTTTCTTTTTATCCTCATTGTGCCGGGTTCAAAGCTGACATCGTCATATATTATAATAATATTTTCGGAAGGAATCTTGTAGAAATCCGCCGCGGCCTTTACCGCTTCCCCAGAAAGATTCATAAATGTCTGCGGCTTCATAAAGAGAATTCTTTTTCCTTTTACAGTCGCCTCTGCGCATAATGACTTGAATTTTGATCTGTTGATTTTGAAATTGTATTTTTGCTGCAAATAATCCATCGCCATGAATCCCGCATTATGACGGGTATAGGTATACTTGTCACCGGGATTGCCCAAGCCCGCAACAATATATGTAACAGGCTCATTTGATGTACTTTCTTCATTTGATATCTTACGGAACAGATCAAAAATATTTGCCATTGGAGTAAACCTTTCAAAAACTAAAAATCAAGCTATTATATATTATATAATAAAATTAAGGTAATTTCAAGAAATTTGATTAATATTTTGTTAATTTTGCTTTTTCGGTGTAGAATTGGTTAATAATGTATGTTATAATACTCCCGTTGGATAGACAATAATTAATTACTATATGGAGGTTCATACAATGAGCGCAAAGAAATATGTTTATTTGTTCTCTGAAGGCGATGCTTCTATGCGTGAGCTCCTCGGCGGTAAAGGTGCAAACCTTGCAGAAATGACCAAGATCGGTCTTCCTGTTCCCCAGGGCTTTACAGTATCTACAGAAGCTTGTACTGCTTACTATGAGGACGGCAAGAAAATCAATGATGACATCCAGGCACAGATCATGGAATACATCGACAAGATGGAAGGCATTACCGGCAAGAAGTTCGGCGATAAGGAAAATCCCCTTCTCGTTTCCGTTCGTTCCGGTGCCCGTGCATCCATGCCCGGTATGATGGATACAATTCTTAACCTCGGTCTTAACGACGAAGTTGTTGCAGTTATGGCTGAAAAGTCCGGCAATGCTCGTTGGGCTTGGGACTGCTACAGAAGATTTATTCAGATGTACTCCGACGTTGTAATGGAAGTTGGTAAAAAGTACTTCGAAGAACTCATCGATAAGATGAAAGAAGAAAAAGGCGTTAAGCTCGACGTTGAGCTTTCCGCTGAAGATTTGAAAGAACTTGCAAATCAGTTCAAGGCTGAATACAAGGCTAAGATCGGTTCTGACTTCCCCTCTGATCCCAAAGAACAGCTTATGGGCGCAGTAGAAGCAGTATTCCGTTCTTGGGATAACCCCCGTGCAAAC
>JAFYPJ010000026.1 GCA_017547545.1 Clostridia bacterium
ACCATGACAAGAGCATCTGTATGGACAGTTCTTGCAAGAATCGAAGGCGCGGATATTTCGGTAAAGGAAGGCGAAGATTGGTATGAAGGTGCTCGCCGTTGGGCTATGGAAAATGGAGTATCCGACGGTACAAATCCCAACAATCCCATAACCCGTGAGCAGTTTGCAAAAATGCTTCACAGCATGAAGGGTACACCCGATGCAGATTATTGTATTGGCGGCTTTGCCGATGAAAAGAGTGTTTCCTCATGGGCTGTAGAGGGTGTAAACTGGGCGGTTAGCTGCGGACTTATCAATGGCAGAAACGGAACACATCTTGCTCCCAAGGATAATGCATCAAGAGCAGAGAGTTGTACATTACTTTTGAGATATATTGATAAAACAGCATGAATATACTGAAAAAGATTCTACCCTATATACTTATATTTATTGTTCTCGGCGGTGTATTTGCGGTTTGGAAAACAAATCCGATCAATTATGAGATGTACCGTACCGATACCATTTCCTATGCAAAGGCAAAGGTTACGGCGGTAAATTCTCAGCAGATCGAGGAATCAGAAGACTTGTCGGGAAGAATGAAGGGCGTTCAGAATATCACCGTGGAATTTACGGAGGGTGAGCGCAAGGGAAAAAGCGTAACCTTTGATAATCTTTTGAGCGATACTCATTCTATTGATGTAAAAACAGGAACAAAGGTAATAGTTAAATGCGACGAACCTGAAAATGTTGAACCGTATTATACTGTTTATCAGTATGACAGAAGTGTTGCGATAATCATTGCCTTTGGTATATTCTTTGCCCTTATCTGTATTGTAGGAAAAACCAAGGGATTAAGGGCAGGAATTGCACTTCTTGTTTCCATGATAGTTATTGCCTTTGGAATGCTGCCGGCCGTTTATAACGGTAAGTCTCCGATAATTGTAACCTTTATAGTATGTGTTGCCATTTCAGCGGTTACCCTGATACTTTTAAACGGTTTCTCCTTAAAAACCGCGGTTGCGGTATTATCCACCGAAATAGGTCTATTGGCATCGGTTTTGCTGTATGCTTTGGTGGCGGAGATACTGATAGTAACGGGTTATGCATTGGAGGAAACCGAAGAACTGATACTTATTTCCCGACACACCGGGCTTAAAGTATCGGATATCATGTTTTCCGGTATACTTTTAGGTTCCCTTGGTGCTGTAATGGATACGGCAATGTCTATTGCATCTTCTCTTTTTGAAATTGTTGAAAATAACCCCAACATAAAAGGGAATAAGCTTTTTGAATCGGGAATGAACATAGGCGGTGACATGATAGGCACAATGTGCCAAACCTTGGTTCTCGCCTTTACGGGAGGTTCTGTTGCATCCCTTCTTGTTATGCTTTCATACGGAACAAGATTCAATCAGTTCCTTTCTTCCGATTTTTTGGCAGCAGAGATACTCCAGGCGTTAACAGGTTCCTTTGCCGTTATTTTAACAGTTCCTATTACTGCATTTTTCTCATCACTGATAAGAAAAGCAATGCATAAATAAGGAGGAAAAATGAAAAAAAGAATTTTAATACTTTTGCTTTCCTGCCTGATCCTTACAGGTGTTTTTGCAGGTTGTTCGGAAAAGAAGGAAGTAAAAGAAACAGAGGTTGAAACCGTAGAAATTCCCGAAAATGTTGATCCTTCGGATTATTACGGCTGTTGGAAATATGCCGAGGATGAAGAATGGATAGTTATTAAGGAAGACGGTAATTATGAAATGTACGATATAGAGGGAATACTTATTACATCAAGAGAATATATTCCAACACCGGATGGCATTTATATTCCGGAAATGGATATAACCCTCTATTTTGATGACAGGGGCGTTTTGTGTACCGATGACGGTTTTGAAATGATGAAAACTAAAGAGCCTAAGTAAATATCAAAGGACAGCTGCAAAGCTGTCCTTTAATATTTACTGTATTCGTTTATAAATTCTTCGTACATATACAGGCTCCCCATTGCCAAAAGGGGCCTTTTTTCATTTTTTGAGGCATTGTATGCCGCTTTTAAAGCGGCAGACATATCATCAAAGGCAAGGGCAGGTATTCCTGCCTTTTCAAAAGCCTTTGCATAATCTGAAGAAGCCAAAGCTCTCGGATTGTTTGGGGTAACGCAGAAAGCCTTGTGAGCTACAGGCTTTAAAAGCTCCGTTATTAGGTGATAGTCCTTATCTGCCATAACTCCGCTTAAAATGTTTATCTTGCCTTCAAAAAGCTCCTTAACGGTCTTTACACAGGCATCAACACCGTCGGGGTTATGACCTCCGTCATATATAACATAAGGGTCCTTTGAGAGGATTTCAAATCTTGCGCGCCATTTTGCCGCCTTTAGTCCCTTGTATATTGACTCTTTTGAAAAACCGAGAGTATTGGCACAGCTTATGGCAAGGGCTGCGTTGTATGGCTGATAGCCACCTGCCAGGTTAAGCTTGAATCTTTTTTCAAAACCCTCGAAATCAAAGGAGGCACCGTCGGCAGATAGATATATATTACTGAGTTTTCCGTAATCACAGCCTTGTACCGCAGAGCCAAGTTCATTTGCCCGTTCTTTAATAACCTCAGCGCAACTTTCCTTCATTTTTCCGTAGATACAGGGAACACCCTCTTTTATTATCCCTGCCTTTTCATAGGCTATTTTTTCCTCGGTGTCTCCAAGAAAAGAGGTGTGATCAAGGGATATTGAGGTTATTACCGACAAAACAGGGGTTTTTATAACATTTGTTGAATCAAGCCGTCCGCCCATACCTGCTTCAAGGATAACTATATCGCAGTTCTTTTCATAAAACCAAAGCAAGGCTGCCCCTGTTATCAGTTCAAATTCTGTAGGCTTATCTTTCATACTTTCTGCCAGGGGTTTTATTTTTTCTGTTATTTTTGCCAATTCGGTATCGGAAATGGGTTCACCGTTTACCGCCATTCGTTCATTAAAGCGGAAAACATAAGGAGAGGTGAAGGTGCCAACCCTTAAACCCTCCTCCTTGCATATCTCTGTAAGCATGGAACAAAGGGAGCCTTTTCCGTTAGTACCCGCTATATGAATATATTTTAATTTGTCCTGAACATTTCCCATAAGGGAACAAAGCTCTGTTATTCTTTCAAGACCGGGGCGGCTTCCCATCCAACAAACAGAATGTATATATTCCAATGCTTCGTTATATGTCATTTTTACCTCCCATAGCCTTAGCTAAAGCCTTGCTTTTTGTAATGAACCATAAAAGGACGAATTCTGTTGCAGCTATGACGGCATATATCGGAATTCTCGGTAAAACTCCAACAAAGGGAGTGCCGTAATATATTATAAATCCGGCTGATTTAATTATCATATTTCCTATGATATGCGCCAAAGCTACTGCAAAAAACAGTCGCAGCTTCGGTTTTTTAACATATGGAATACCTGCAAAAAATCCAACGGCACCCGCGCCTAAGGTAATTATGGGATTTATCCCTCCTACTCCGTAAAACAGCGATGCGCTGAGAAGATCGGCACATAATCCGGTTGCCAAGCCCACAAAGGGGCCAAACAAATAACCGCAAAGAATGATGGGCAGATTTTCAAAGGTTATACGGATCTGGTCGGTAACGGTTAAGAATTTGCACAGATATGCAATAACCACAGTAAGTGCGGTAAGTATTGCGGCAGAGCATAATACTTTAAGGGTTCCAAACAGTCTGATGTTGTTTTTTTGCATATAAAAATACCTCCTTCACCACGCTTGTAGCGGCAAAGCAGGTATTTATAGTTACAATATAAAATATCCGTATATAGCCGTAATGAAGCGGGATACAAAAGCCGTATCGCAAGCCTGAACTTTTCGTCCGCCGTTCAACTCCCCGTTCCCGCGGCACTTCACGCACAGCTTCTTACTCTTCGGATTCATTATACTATAACATAAAAATAATGTCAATACTTCAGGGCGGCAATATTACGAATAATTTGTTTTGTGTATTCGGTTTCATACACTCCCATTTCCCACATCTCCTTTGCACCCGATTCACCGTAACGGTAGCACATAGTTATTTTGTTTACATCCGCATACTTGTGATAATAGGCTGAAAGCATGTACACACCGCAGTGAACATTATCGTAAAAATCAAGGAAATCCGTAACCCCAAGCTCTGCTTTAAGCCATTCGTGATTTACGGTATTTATCTGCATTATACCCCAATCACCGTTGTCGGAAATTCTGTTGTTTTCATAATTGCTTTCGGCACACATTACAGCAAGCACAAGCTCTCGCGGAACAGAATATTTGTCGCACAAGGCAAACACATATTCCTGCTTTTCCGATGAAAGAGAAATATCGTAATATTGGTTGATAAACTCACGTATCTGCTCGTCCTCTTTTGTATTGGTCGAAGGAATAATTTTTTGTGTGACCTTTATTGTACCCGTTGCCGTTTCTTCAATTTCCGCAGCTTCAACATCATAACCGTTTGCGCGGATATAATTACCCAATAAAAATGCCGCAATGAAAAAAGCTGTAAGGGTACAGACCATACAGATAGAATATTTTGTATAAAAACTCAAGTATACCACTCCTTTTGTTTACCATATATTACCATACAGCAAATGAATATACTGTCGCAAATTGTAATGTAAACAGGGGGAGTGGTATAAAATTTTATTTAATTGTACGGTTGCTTTATATCCGGTTGTATCAGCGATTTGAGTGATTGGTTCTTACAAGGGTGTTTAAACCTTCATTTAAAGCGTTCAGCAGTATATCGGCATCCTCTTTTGTGTGATCAAAGGAAAGACTTATTCTTATACTGTGATCCGCTTCCTTTTGGGAAATACCGAAATCGGGAAGAACATAATTTGAATGAGACGAATTTGAAGAACAGGCAGAGCCGCTGGAAACATAGATTCCCTTTGAGGATAAAAAGTGAAGCATCGTTTCGCTTTTTATGTCGGGAAGAGTTATGTTAAGAATATGGGGAGCCGGGCATGCGGGAATATTGGCGCGTATTTCCTTTGGGAGATTATTTATAATATATTCTTTTATCCGGGAAACGCTTTCGGGTAAAATGCCGGCTTCCGCCGCTTTTGCAAAACCGATTATAGCGGGGAGATTTTCTGTTCCGCTTCTGTATCCTTTTTCCTGACCGCCGCCAAGAATATGAGGAGTTATACGCTTTGTTTTTATCATTTCGGGGGATACATAAAGCGCACCGATACCCTTTGGACCGTGGATCTTATGGGCGGAAACAGAAACGAGATCGGCTTTCAGCGCTTCGGGAGAAAGTCTGATCTTCATAAATGCCTGAACCGCATCGGTGTGGGTTACCGTTTCGGGTGAAATGGCTTTTGCCATGGAAAACAGCTTTTTTATATCGTAGCATGCGCCGGTTTCGTTGTTTACGGTCATAATGCTGACCATAACCGTGTTTTTGTCCAGAGCATTGATATATTGTTCGATATTTATAACACCCTTGGGTGCATCAAGATACACAACCTCATAGCCTTCCTTTTCAAGCTGCTTGGCGCAGTTTAAAACGGCAGGATGTTCACTTTTGGTTGTAATGAGCTTTTTTCCTTTGTTCTTTTCTTTTGAATGCATTGTGCCGAAAAGAGCAAGATTGTCTGCCTCTGTTCCGCTTGCAGTGAAGAAAAGCTCTGCATTTCTTTGGCGAATGTTTAAGGCGCCGAGGATTACCTCACGCGCCTTGGATATTTCTTTTTCGGCTTCATAACCTTTTGTATGAAGCGAGGATGGATTACCCCAAAAATTGCGCATATTTTCTGCCATTGCCTCTATTACAGAATCAAGAGGCTTTGTTGTAGCGCTGTTGTCAAAATAAAGATTCATATTATTTAAATTCGAATGTGTTAAGAATTTTTTCTATGTTTTCGGTATGCTCTTCAAAGAGCTCGGGTGTGGTGGTAAATGTAATGATGTATACAGTACCGTTGTTAATGCAAACCGCTTGCATGAACTGATACTTAACACCGGTTACGGTTGCGGTGTATACATATTTATCAGCCTTAACACCGCCCAACTTGAAATGTCCGGTTTTGCCTACATATTCCAAATCGGAAAATGTATCCTTGAGCTGGGAATCGTATTTCCCCCAATATTCTTCAAGAGACATTGACTGTTCAAGGGAATCAAGGGTGTGTGCGGTTATGGTAACATTGGAAGCATCAAGAGAGCTTACATAAGCACTTAATGTTTGTGTTGACATACTTATCTTCCATGTGTTGGGAACATAGGCAATATAGTCTACAAAATCATTGGAAAAAAGCTGCATTCCCTTGGGAATATCGCTTTGAGGCTGCGCGGTACAAGCTGAAAACAGTATAATGCAGCTTAAAACGGTTATAAATAAAACTTTTAATTTCAAAAGGATCACCTCTTTGGGAGTATTAAACATATTATAATACATTATAGTATAATCTGCTTTACCTTGCAAGCAAACTTTTTATGAACTTATTGATTTTATCAGAGCGATATGTTACAATTTTAGTATAAATGGAATACGGGGAGGTTGAAAAGAGTGAATAAGCCAAGAATACTTACGGTAGGAAGCGCCAATATTGATCTTATGGCGCGTATAACGAAATTTCCTTCGGTTGGACAAACTGTTAAGGAAAAAAGCGGTTATGAATACAAGCCCGGCGGCAAAGGAGCAAATGCAGCTTATGCAGTACACCGTATGGGCGGAGAATCAATATTTTGCGCTAAACTGGGAAATGATACCCACGGAGCAAGATTGAATTCAATATATGCAAATTCGGGCATGGACACTCGTTTCATATCACAATGCTCTCATGAGAGAACCGGACTTGCAATGGTTATGGTTGAGCCTAACGGAAATAATCGAATAGTTGTTTATCCGGGGGCAAACGAATATCTTGGCAGAGGGGATGTGGAAAATGCAGTCCTCTGTTATCCGGATGCGATTCTTTTGGGTTTTGAAATACCCGTGGAAACCGTTATTGCAACCGCTGAATTTGCAAAGGAGCTGGATATTCCCCTTATTGTTGATGCAGGTCCTGCCGAAAAGAATTTCCCTTTAGAATATTTGGGGAAGGTAGAAGTGTTTTCACCAAATGAAACTGAGACCTATATTTATACGGGTATCAAGCCTGATACCACCGATAAATGCCTTAAAGCTTGTATGGCATTACTAAACAGGGTTGACGCAAAGGTTATAGTGTTGAAATTGGGAAGTAAGGGCTGCTATGTATTTGACGGTACTTATTTTTATGTTATGCCTGCATATAGCGTTGATGTGCAGGACACAACTGCAGCCGGAGATGTATTTACTGCTGCTTTTGCGGTTGAATATATGCGTAACGGTAAAAATTTTAAGCGTGCTGCAGCCTATGCAAATATGGCAGGTGCTCTTTGCGTAACAAAGGACGGTGCTTTTGAATCGGTGCCTTCTCACTCGGATATATGTGATTTTGTATTAAAGAATGAAATAAATTATCAGTTGTAATATGGATAAAAATTATAAAGAAATTACAGGTTATTTTACTTCGTCAAATCAAAGGGATGAAGTATACTACAGAATATGTATAACAAATGAAATGCCTAAAGGCATTATACAGATAGCTCACGGAATGTGCGAATATTTCAACCGTTACGAAGGCTTGGTGGAATATTTTACCCAAAGAGGGTTCATTGTTTGCGGAAACGATCATATAGGTCATGCAAATAGTGTTAAAAGCCGTGAAGATCTTGGATATTTCGGAAAAGAGGGTTACAATACTTTAACAGAAGATCTGAAGCTCCTCAACGATATTGTACGAAAAAAATACCGTTCTTTACCCTATATACTTTTAGGTCACAGTATGGGTTCTTTTGTTGTAAGAGATTATATAACAAAACACCCCGATACTGTAGACGGGTGTATTATTTGCGGAACTTCGGGAACAAACAAGGCTCTTTCTTCGGGAATAATGCTTTGCTCGGTTCTGTCGCGTATCAAAGGGGAAAAGCATCGCAGCAAGTTTATGCGCAATATTGCTTTCAGCGGCTACAATTCTCATTTTAAATCGGAAAAGGATGAGGTATCCTGGCTTACACGGGAAAGGGATGTACGCTGTGAATATACCAAGGATCCTGATTGCGGTTTCACCTTTACACTTAACGGCTATAAGAGTCTTTTTATGCTTCTCAAAAAAGTATCCGAGCCTGAGTGGGAGCAAAGGGTTCCCAAATCTCTCCCCATATTACTTATAGCAGGTGAAGACGATCCTGTGGGAGATTACGGTAAGGGTGTACTTGAGGTATATGACCGTCTGAATCAGCAGGAAATAAACATGCTGAGAATAAAGCTTTATCCCGGTGCGCGTCATGAGCTGTTCAATGAAAGAAACCGTGAAGAAGTTTTTTCGGATGTGGAAGAATTTGCAAAGGATGTTATAGAAGGAGTTTTGGAAGCAAGAGGATATGTCAGATTTTAAAAGAATTTTAGCTGTAGATTACGGAGATGTAAGAACGGGACTTGCACTTTCGGATGCTCTCGGTATGATGGCGGGAGGCATAGGTACCGTTAAGGCAAAAGGTATGCATGAGCTTTGTGATATAGTTACAGATCATGCAGTAAAAAACAAGGTTGGAAAAATAATTATAGGCGACCCCGTTAATATGAACGGAACAAGGGGACCAAGAAGTGAAAAGGCTCACCTTTTTGCGGATTTTTTGCGTGAAAAAACAGATATCCCCGTAGAGCTTTACGATGAACGCTGCTCTACCATGGTTGCCCACACCTACCTCAATGCTACCAACACCCACGGAAAAAAGAGAAAGGATGTTGTAGATACTCTTTCTGCACAGATAATTTTGCAGGATTATCTTGATTCATTAAAAAACAAGGGCGGTATACCCTGAAAATAACAAATATTGTTCGTAAACTCTATATGAAAGGATGTTGATAATGTATTCCGAGCATGAAATAATCGGCAAAATAATGCATGCAAAAACCGATACCGAAGCTGCCGATGATCTTGTGAAACAGTATATGCCTTTTATAAAAAAAGAGGTTTCAAAGTTAGTATCAGCTTCGGATAATGATTATGACGATTTCCTTTCTGTTGCAATGTTTTCTTTTTATGAATCGGTTCTTTCTTATTCTAAAAGCAAGGGAGCTTTTTTAAGTTTTGCTTCTGTAGTGATAAGAAACAGGCTGATAGATTATCACCGAACTCAAAAGCGTTACATACAAACCGTTTCTCTTGATACACCGCAGTTTGAAGAGAGCTGTGAGAGTATTATAGACAGATATAACAGCAAAGAAAATAATATAGATCAAAGTTTTAATCTTGCCGCTGCAGGTGATGAAATAAAAGAGTATTCGGAAACCTTGTTGAAATACGGTCTTAAATTGAGTAATATTGCAGATAATTGCCCAAAGCAAAAAAGAACGGTTAAGGCATGTATGGAGATTTTGGATTTTGCAAGAAAAGATCCGGAAATAATGGATAATATAACAGCAACCAAAAAGCTTCCCGTTGCGCTTATATGCAAGGGAACGGGAATCGAAAGAAAGCTGGTTGAAAGGCACAGACGGTATCTTTTGGCAATTTTGATTGCATATACCAACGGATTTGAAATAATCCGCGGGCATTTAAAACAAATCGGGAAAGGAGTTGAAAGCAAATGACATATCTGGTTATGGAAACTCATTTAAGCCATGCCGTTGTTCTTGATGAGAACGGAGCTTTTATAAAGGTAGCAAATATGGGTTACTGTGTAGGACAAAAGGTGGATAATGTTATAGCTTTAACACAAGACAAACCCGAAAAGAAACTTAATTTTAAAAAGCTTACCGCTATATTTGTTGCCGCAGCACTTTGTTTTGCACTTATAGCCTTTAGTGCTTTTCAGGTTCTTGCCGTTGGAACGGTTAGAATTCAGATAAATCCGGATGTGTTGATAAAAGTTAACCGTTTTGATACCGTTGTTTCGGTTACGGGGCTTAATGAAGACGGAGAGCTTTTGATTAAAGGTGAAAAGCTGAAGGGTAAAAAAATATCAGAGGTGTCTGACTTTTTAGCCGATAAGGCTATGGAAATGGGTTATCTTAAAGAAGGCGGAAATATAAAAATTACTGTTGATTCCAAAAACAAAAAGTGGAAAAAGCATGCCGAAGATATGATAGTTATAGAGTTAGATGCTCATTTTAACAGTAAGGTTAAAATTGATTCCTGCCGTGAAGAAGTTGTTGATGAAATCATTACCGAGGAGCAAACGAAGGAAACTGATTTTGAAGAATCGGCTGCTCCCGTTATCAATGAAACACAGATCGTTACTCCCGAACCCCCTTCTTCGGAGGTCATAATCCAGACTCCCGGCGAAACCGTTGCCGATGATGACAACGATGACGATGATAACGATTACGATTATGACGATGATAACGATGAAGATGATGACGATGATG
>JAFYPJ010000027.1 GCA_017547545.1 Clostridia bacterium
TCCTGTTTTCTTTCCTCAGGTATAACAATGATCCTCAGCTGGATAAATTACTATAAATTTCTTTTCCGTAACGATCCTTTTCTTTTCGGAGATATTGCCATAGCCGGAGAAGCAAAGGTAATGACACAAAGCTATAAAGTGGTTTTAACTCCTCTTATCATTGCAATAATGGTATTGATAGTGATATTTTCCGTAATAATGCTGTTTTATTTCAGAGTACCCATAAAAAGAGTGATGCCCAGAATAATACTTGTACTCCTTGCTTTACTTGTAGGAAATTACGGTTTTATACACATATATCTTAACGAGGACATATATGCCGAAGCTCTTGATGTTGAATTTATTCAGATGTGGGCGCCAAATGATCAGTTTATATCAAGAGGCTTTTTGTACCCATTCATCTACAGCACTCAAACCGCCTTTGACAGGGCTCCCGAAGGTTATAATGAGAATGAAGTAAAGGATATCCTTTCTGCTTATACATATGCAGATATTCCCGAGGATAAAAAGGTAAACATAATAAGCGTTATGCTTGAATCCTGGGGGGATCTTTCAAAGTTTGACTGTATTGAATTTGAAAATGATCCCTATGAAATTTTAGAACCTCTTTATGAAAAGGGGTACAGCGGTGAGCTTGTTACCGATATATTTGCCGCAGGAACCGTAACAAGTGAGCGTCAGTTCTTAACGGGAAGCTCAAGTAGCGGTGAATACAGAATGGCAACCAATTCCTATGTTTGGTATTTCAAGGAACAGGGGTATAAAGTAGAAGGCGGTCATCCAAGCTATCCATGGTTTTACAACAGAAAAAACATAAATATGAATCTTGGATTTGACGATTATTATTTTGACGACGACCACTATATGGCACTTAATGAAGGTCAGCGTCTTGCCGATAATATGATTGTATTTCAGGATTTGATGGATATGTTTGACAAAACTGTTGAAAAGGGAGAATATTATTTCAATTTCAGCGTTACATATCAGAGTCACGGTCCCTACGGTTACAATGTAGGTTATGAATCTCCCTATATTGTAAATAAGGGATACAGCGATGATATTTTCAATAATGTAAATAATTATCTGAGCTGTATGGATGCCACCAACAGATCTGTGGTTTGGCTGGCAAATCGGGTGTTTGAAAGACAGGAACCGGTGGTGCTTATATTGTTCGGAGACCATATGCCCGGCTTGGGTGAAAATAATTCGGGCTATCATGAGCTTGGAATCAATATAGATCTTTCAAGTGAGGAAGGCTTTAAGAACTATTATTCCACCCCCTATCTGATTATTGCAAATGATGCGGCAAAGGAAAAACTCGGCTGTGATTTTTCAGGAAAAGGTCCTGCAATAGCTCCGTATTTTCTTATGACGGAATTCTTTGAGCTTGCAGGCTACAAGGGTGATGAGTTTGCCCAGTATGTAGCGGATGCTTCCGAAAAATATGATGTGTATCACAGTGCAGGTCTTATATTTAAGGATGGGGCTGTAGTTTATGATACTGCCGCTTCTGATGTTGTAAATGAATTGCGCAAGGTTGAATACTATAGGAGAAACAACTTCAGTTACGCAGATTAAAGTATTAAAGATTTAAAAAGCATTTTTCTTATTGAAACATATATCGGAATAAGATCGCTTGGCGGCAGAGGGTTTTCACCTCTGCCGCATTCTATTGTATAGGCAGGGAGTTTAAAGGTGTTTACATACCAATCCTTCAAGCCGCCGTAAGAGGCGGCTTTTTCTTTTGGAAGAGTGTGGGTGTATCCGGAATATAAAGCGAGCATTTTTGCCGCACGAACACTTCCTTTAGGTTCAAAACCGTTGTAACCCGAATATATCTCCTCTCCTTGGCTATGGAAAGAAAACAGATATTTAAAGGGGGAAATAACACGGATAAAATTACACAAGGCTGCAGTTTCGGGTTCGCTTTCGGGATATTCGCCTGAAAAACGCTGTGAACAGGGTGTACTGATGCCCATTTCCTTTTCAAGCTCTTTGTATTCGTAAAATCCTGCATCATAATTGTGGTTAAGGTCAACCCCTCTTATGTTTGCCTGCCATTTGGAAAAATCCGTACCGTTATTCATTTTGATAAGTCTTTGATAAAGCGGCATTTCCTCATTTGCTCCGTGTATGTACAGCTCAACACCGTCGGGATTCAGCATGGGGACCATGTAAATACACCGTGTTCGGAATATGTACTCAGGATCTATTCCGTATATTTTTGTTCCTGTTTTTATACAGCAACAGAGCTCCTCTAAAAATTTCAACAGTATTCCCGATGTTATATGCTCTGCACCGTGGTGGCAGCCCACATACAGAAGATTTGTTTTTCCTGTTCCTATCCTTACTGCGGGTATCGGTTTGCCCAAAACCGAGCTCCCCAAAGTTGTCATAAACAGTATCGGGTTATCGGTGGCAATGCGGTTAAGAGTGTTGATAACAAAGTTGTGGTCTGTTGGAGTATGATATATCTTCTTGTTCATATTTTCTCCTTGGAGTTTTGTTTTATATATATGCAGAATAATAAAAAAATAAACTACGAACATTTGTTTGACAATTTTGATAGTATATGTTATAATGATATAAAATGTTGTTGAAAGGGGTTTGTTATGCAACCGTTAACCGCCAAGGAACAAAAGGTATATGATTATATATTTGAAACCATCAACCGTGAAGGCTTTTCTCCAAGCATACGCGATATTCAGATGAATGTGGGTATAAAAAGCACATCTACCGTTCATGCATATCTTTCAAAATTGGAGGAAAAAGGATATATAAATAAAGAAGGGAAAAAGAGCAGAAGTGTTCGCTTGGGCGGAGCAAGACCTCAAAACCGTCAAAGCACCAAGGTGCCGATATTGGGCAAGGTTACAGCCGGAATGCCTATTTTGGCGGTAGAAAATTTTGAGGGTTTTTTGGAATTTCCTCTTTTAAACCGTTCTTACGGGCATAACGAACTGTTTGCATTGCGTGTTTCGGGTGAAAGTATGATAGAAGCGGGTATTCTTGACGGGGATATCGTTGTTATCAGAAAGGAACAGTATGCGGAGAACGGGGAGATAGTTGTTGCACTTTTGGAGGACGAAGCAACGGTTAAAACATTTTATAAAGAAAACGGACACTATCGTCTTCAGCCTGAAAATCCAACAATGGATCCGATTATAACTGACGAAGTATATATTCTCGGTAAAGTAGTCAGCGTTATCAGATATTATTAAAATGTTGTTTTTTTATTGACTTTAAATAAGTATTATATTATAATAATGCTATCTAATAAAATCAAAATACGGAGGTATTTAATTATGGATAAAGTTAGAGTGGGCATAATCGGTTGCGGCGGTATAGCAAACGGTAAGCATATGCCTTCACTTGCACAGGTTAAAGAGTGCGAAATGGTTGCTTTCTGCGATATCGTTGTAGAAAAAGCAGAGGCTGCTGCAAAGAAGTTTGGCGCAGAAGGTGCAAAGGTTTACGCAGATTACAAAGAACTTCTTGAAGATAAGACCATTGATGTTGTACATGTGTGTACACCTAACCGTTCACACAGCTTTATTACGGTTGATGCGCTTGAGGCAGGCAAGCATGTTATGTGTGAAAAGCCTATGGCAATCAACACAGTAGAAGCTCAGAAAATGATAGATGCTGCAAAGCGTACAGGAAAGAAACTTACTATCGGTTATCAGAACAGACACCGTCCCGATTCTCTCTATATGAAGCAGGAAGCTATGGACGGAACATTTGGTGAGATCTATTATGCCAAGGCTATTGCGCTTCGCCGCAGAGCAGTTCCTACCTGGGGTGTGTTCCTTAACGAATACGAACAGGGCGGCGGTCCTCTTATTGATATCGGTACTCACGCGCTTGACCTTACCCTCTGGATGATGGATAATTACAAGCCCAAGTGTTGTCTCGGTACTACATATCACAAGCTTAACAAGGATACACAAACAGGTAACGCATGGGGAGACTGGGATACAGAAGCATTCACAGTTGAAGATTCTGCTTTCGGTTTCATTGTAATGGAAAACGGTGCTACCATCAATCTTGAATCCTCTTGGGCTCTTAACAAGCTTGATTCAAGAGAAGCTATTACCACAGTATGCGGTACAAATGGCGGCGCTGATATGCTTGACGGTCTTCGTCTTAACGGTGTAAGACACGGCAGAAAGTTTACTACCAAGATCAGCTTTGATGCAGGTGGAGTTGATTTCTATGAAGGCGGTAACGGTGACGATCCTGCATTCCGTGAAGCAAAGCTTTGGATAGATGCTGTTATCAATGATAAGGCACCCTTTGTTCTTCCCGAACAGGCATTTGCCATCACCCAGATTCTTGAAGGTATCTACGAGTCTGCAAAGACAGGTACTGTTTACAACTTCTGATAAAGTGAGGAATTACAGATGAAACTCGGTCTTTTAGTTAGCCTTTACAGAAATGAACCCCTTGATGAGGTTCTTTCAAAGATAAAGGAAAAAGGTATAGAAATGATTGAAATCGCGGCGGGAGGTTACGGTGGAAATGATCATTGTAATCCTGCAGAGCTTTTGGCAGATGAGGAAAAATTCCTTGAATTTTCCCATATCATCGATAAGCACGGATTAAAGATCTCTGCATTTTCGGTTCACGGCAATCCCGTGCATCCCAACAAGGAAATTGCAAAGAAGTTTGATGAGGATTACCGTAACTGCGTTCTTTTGGCAGAGCGTATGGGTGTTGATACTCTTACTCTTTTCTCCGGCTGTCCCGGCGGTTCTCCTGAAGATAAAACCCCCAACTGGGCAACCTGTGCCTGGCCGGATGATTTCCTCGCGGTTCTTGATTATCAGTGGAATGAGGTTCTTATTCCTTATTGGAAGGAAGCAGGCGCATTCGCTGTTGCTCACGGAGTAAAGAAACTTGCTTTTGAAATGCATCCCGGTTTCTGTGTATACAATCCCGAAACCTTGCTTAAATTAAGAGCAGCTGTTGGTCCTGTTATCGGATGCAATTTCGATCCCTCTCATATCGTATGGCAGGGAATGGATCCTGTTGCCGCTATTCGCGAGCTTGAGGGCGCTATATATCATTGTCATGCAAAGGATACAAAGGTTGATAAATATAATACAGCAAAGAACGGTGTTCTTGATACCAAGCATTATAGCGATGAATTGCACCGTGCATGGGTATTCCGTTCTGTTGGTTACGGTAACGATATGACCTATTGGCGTGATATGATAAGCAATCTTCGTTTAACAGGCTATGATTATGTAATGTCTATTGAGCATGAAGACAGCGTAATGAGTATAGATGAAGGCTTTGATAAAGCAGTATACTTCTTAAAACAGGCTATAATAAAAGAAGAAAAGCCCACCAGCATGGCTTGGGCATAACGCTTGCAGAATTTGAAAAACGATGTGAATGTGGACCCCAAAACTCGGCAAGATCGTTTCGGGGCATCCCATCGGTTTTCGCGGAAAAGTGTGAAAAAGTGGTGTGAATTCGACATTCGCACCACTTTTGAGTACTTGTTTAACTATATTGGGAGTTATTATTTTAAAATCTTATTTGTTTTTGAAGGTGAATCAAACTTATTATAGTTTTTCTTTCACATTCCCGACAGTTTTTTTAACAGCCTTAAGCATCCTTCGGGATGCTTTTTTGATGATTGACACAACCTTTATTATATGATAAAATTAAATAACGAAACTCAAAAAGGAGTATATTTATGGATCAGAAATACAAGGCTCTGTTTACCCCTTGGAAGATAGGTAATGTAGAGATAAAAAACCGAATTGTTTTGTGCCCCACGGGCGGTACATCCTTATTTGGTTGGTTTGAGCTTACCGGCTGTCATTTTGATAAGGAAGCGGCAAATCATTTTCTCAAAAGAGCTCAAAATAATGTTGGACTTATTATTCCCGGAATTGCACCGTTGCGTGACACCTTTTGGGGAAAATGGCTTTGGCAAAATCCGAAAATGTTTGAAGAACTCAAGGAATATATGGACGAGATACACAAAACCGGAGCCAAGCTGTTTGTTCAGCTTACTGCCGGTATGGGCCGTTCCTGGGCAATCACAGAGCTTGTTGCACCGCTGCATAAAAACAAGCTTACGCGTGCACTTATCAAACCCATTATTGATACCAACCATGAGTTGGCATCCCCTTCAGCTCAGAAATCCCGTTGGGCGCACGATATCGAGTGCCCTGAAATGACAATAGAACAGATTCACGAAATTATTGAGGCCTTTGCAAAAACCGCCAAGCTCTGCAAGGATGCAGGAGTTGACGGTGTTGAAATACATGCTGTTCATGAGGGTTATCTCCTGGATCAGTTTGCTATTGAATTTTTCAATAAGCGTACCGATGAATACGGCGGAAGCTTTGAAAACCGCTACCGTTTCGCAGCAGAGATAGTAAAGGAGATCAAAAAGGTATGCGGTGATGATTACCCTGTTTCTCTGCGTTATTCGGTAGAATCCAAGCTGAAGGATTTTTGCTACGGTGCAATGCCGGGTGAAGAGTATACCGAGGTAGGCAGAGCTATGGCAGAAAGCGAAAGGGCTGTTAAATATTTGCAGGATGCAGGCTATGATATGCTTAATGCCGATAACGGTACATATGACTCCTGGTATTGGGCGCATCCTCCGATGTATATGCCGGAAAACTGCAACCTTGAGGATGTAGCACATATTAAGAAATTTGTTGATATACCCGTTGTTTGTGCCGGCAGAATGGATATTGATGTTGGTGCAAAGGCTGTGGAAGAAGGGGCAATTGATGCTGTTGGTGTTGCCCGTCAGTTCCTTACAGACGGTGAATGGGTTACAAAGGTTATAGAAGACAGATTGGAGGATATCAAGCCCTGTATCTGCTGTCATAGTGCCTGCTTTAATTTTTCATCCTCCAAAGGGCATGCAAATACTCAGGATCTCAAGGATACTATGGGACTTTCGCGTTGCGCGCTTAACCCCGAAACGATGCAGTCTGAAAAATATTTTATTAAACCTGCAAAGAAACAGAAGAATATTGCAGTTGTTGGCGGCGGTATAGGCGGTATGGAAGCGGCTATTCTTTGTGCAAAACGCGGGCACAAGGTTACTCTTTACGAAAAGAGTAATAAATTGGGCGGTGTGTTTGTAGCTGCGGCTGCTCCCGATTTTAAGGAAAAAGATAAGGCTCTTATTGCATGGTATATCCGTGAGCTTGCAAAGTACCCTATTACAGTAAAGATGAATACCAAGGTGAAGGATGTAAAAGCTCTGTGTGTCGATGAGGTTATTGTTGCAACCGGTGCTGTGGCAAAAAGTATGCCCGTGAAGGGTGTGGACAGAGCAATAGAGGCTATAGATTATTTGCTTGGCCATAAAGCTGTTGGTGAAAAGGTAGTTGTTATCGGTGGAGGTCTTACAGGCTGTGAAATTGCTTACGATCTGTATCTCAAGGGCAAAAAGCCTGTAATTGTTGAGATGCAGGACGATCTTATTACAACACCCGGTATCTGTCTTGCAAATACAAGCTATCTCCGCGATTTCTTTAAGACCAACAAGGTTCCCGTTTATCTCGAAACTGCACTCTCGGAAATAGGAAACGAAAGTGTTACATTAAAGAGCAAGGCAGGAGAGAGTGTTTGCGTGGATGCCGATTCTGTAATTCTTTGTGTTGGTTATAAGCCCGATCCTATTGCAACCAAGGGCGTTCATGTTATAGGTGATGCAAAGAGCGTAGGTAACCTGCGTACTGTTATATGGCAGGCATGGGATGTTGCCATGAAGCTTTAAGGAGAAATAAAAAATGATGAAATTAACCGATGAACAAAAGAAAATATTAGATGGCGAAAAGGGCGAAACTCTTGCAAAGGTTATGAAAACTCTTGTTAATTACGGTGAGATCTTCGGGGCAAGTGAGCTTGTTCCGGTAACAAGTAAGTATAACCACCTTGTTACCTCCTTTGGCTTAAAGGCTCTTGGACCGGTGTACGAGCTTATGAATCAGCTTATTGAAGCGGATGCTACTTCAACACAAAAGTTTTCCTGCGATCCCCGTCCCATAGACAAAAATGTTCCGTCTAATTTTCTTCAGAATTTTATATTCAATAACTTTATGTACAGCCGTCAGGACTTTTATGAAGGTCAGTTGACCAGCCTTGGTCTTATGGATAAAAATGCCTTCACCTGTGCTTGCTATATGGATGAGGTGGGTAATAAGCCACAAAAGGGGGAGGTGCTTTCCTGGGCGGAATCCTCTGCAGTGGTGTATGCCAATTCTGTTCTTGGTGCACGGTGCAACCGTAATTCGGGTATTATTGATCTTATGGGTTCTGTGCTCGGATATGTTCCTAAATTCGGTTTTCTTACCGATGAGGGCAGAAAAGCTACATGGATAGTTGAGATAAAAACCACAAAGAAACCGGAAGCACAGCTTTTAGGCTCTGCCATTGGTATGAAGGTTATGGAAGAGGTTCCGTATGTTCGTGGCCTTGATAAATGGCTTGGCAATGAGCTTACCGATGAAGCCTGTACATATCTTAAAGACTTTGGCGCGGCTACCGCCTCCAACGGTGCGGTTGGTCTTTACCATATAGAAAATCTTACTCCCGAAGCTGTTGAAATGGGTGAGGAGCTTATAAATGAGGGCGCGCAGACCTATGTTATAGATGATGCGGAGCTTGAAAGAGTTTATAAGAGTTACCCTGTTATCTGGAAAAATGAGAATGCAAAACCCAAGCTTTGCTTTATGGGTTGCCCTCATATGAGCCTTGAACAGCTTAAATCCTGGACCGATAAGGTTGAAGCGGGACTAAGGAAAAGCGGTAAAAAGAAGGTGGTTATTCCTACCGTATTTACGGCGGCTCCAGGTGTTCTTGAAGAGTTTAATAAAACCGATTATGCAAAGCGTCTTTCGGATACAGGGGTTATTACATCCTATATTTGTCCTCTTATGTATATGAATAATCCTCTTTGCGGTAAAATGCCCGTAATCACTTCAAGTAATAAGTTAAGAACATATACAACTGCAAGATATTATACCGATGATGAAATACTTGCACAGATCACAAAGGGAGGGAATAATGCATGAAACAGTTTAAAGGCCGTGTAATTGCAAAGGGAAGTGTAACTGCCGTGGCTCTTGTATCCCATGGCGGACTTAATACCCTTGCATCCTTCCAGAAGGCACTTCAGTTTGGAGATAAAAAGGCAACCTGCGGAGACCAGAATAATCCGGATCTTTACGGTAAGCAGATGGTGGGAAAGGCTCTTTGCCTTCCCATGACCATAGGTTCAACCACAGGCGGCATGGTGTTATACTGTGCCTGCTCAATGAAGCGTCAGCCGGCTTGCATGCTTTTCTCCAAGCCTATTGATTCCTTGGCGGCAGCAGGAGCGGTACTTGCCGATGTTTGGCTTGATGATGTCAGCATGCCCGTTATAGACAGTTTGGGTGATGAATTCCTCGAATATGTAAAGGACGGTATGAAAATTACTGTACACGATGACGGTACGGTTGAAGTGGAATAAGACAGAGAATAAGGAGCATTTTTGCTCCTTATTCTAATTTCGCTCAAAGTGGTGTACTGTTCATTCTTTTGTCACCTGTTCATCACTTTCAAATTTTACAATAATAAGGAAGGGGGCAGCATAATAGTGTATCAGAATGTTTTTAAAAGATATGAGCTTAAATATATTATTACCAAAGAACAAAAGCGGTATTTACTTGATTTGTGTGCCCCGTATATAAAGGCAGATAAATACGGTCATTCTACCGTAAGGAACATATATTATGATACCGACAATTACCGTTTGATACGCCGTTCTTTGGAAAAACCCATGTATAAGGAAAAAATAAGGCTGAGAAGCTACAGTAAAGCAGATGAAAACGGTATAGTATTTGCAGAATTAAAAAAGAAATATGATTCTGTTGTTTATAAAAGACGCTTGGCAGTTTCAATTGAAAATGGTGAGAAATGGTTGTGCGGTGAAGGAGAAAGTCCTGTAATAAATCAAATTTCCAAGGAGATTGACTATTTTATCGGTTATTATCAGGGACTGAAACCCAAGGTTTTTCTTTCCTACGAAAGAGAGGCATATTATTTAAATAATGATATGAATTTCCGTATCACATTTGATGAGAACATACTATTCAGAAAAGACAGACTTTCTCTTTGTGAAGATGTTTTTGGGCAAGCACTGATATCTTCGGACTTTGTACTTATGGAATTAAAGACCGCGGGTGGAATCCCGTTATGGCTTACACATATACTTTCAGAACAAAAAATTTATAAAACCGCGTTTTCAAAATACGGGAACGCGTATCAAAAATTATATTTAACGGAGAAGAATAAAAATGGACTCAATATTTAAAGGAATATTTGACAGCGATATTGTTACTGTTATATCCCCAAAGGATTTTATATTTTGCATTTGTATTTCCCTGGTTGCGGGTTTAATTATGGCTTTATGTTATATGTTTAAAACCCGTTATACCAAAAGCTTTATTTTTACACTTGCGTTATTGCCCTCTGTTGTTTGCGTTGTTATAATGATGGTGAACGGAAATGTGGGTGCGGGTGTTGCCGTGGCAGGTGCCTTCAGTCTTGTAAGATTTCGTTCGGCTCCCGGTAGTGCCAAAGAAATAGTAACCCTCTTTCTTGCAATGGCCGCAGGTCTTATAGCAGGTATGGGTTATCTTGTATATGCTCTTTTGTTTACGGTAATAATGTGTATTATGCTTATGGTGTATAATCTTTTGGATTTCGGAACAAAAAAGCATAAGGAAAAATATAAAAATATTCGTATTACGATTCCCGAAGATCTTGATTATACCGGTGTTTTTGATGAAATATTTGAAAGATATACAAAAGAATATGAGCTTACAGGTGTAAAAACTACAAACATGGGGAGCATGTTCAGACTCACTTATGATATTGTTCTTTTGGATGTTGCTAAAGAAAAAGAGCTTATAGATGAGCTGAGGGTAAGAAACGGAAATCTTGAAATAACCGTTTCAAAGCAAGCCCAAAATATTACGGAGCTTTGATATGAAAAGAATTTTAGCGGTGTTGTTGGCTCTGTTTTGCCTGTTATCATTGGTTGGCTGTTCAAAAAAAGAAACGGTAGAGAAATCGAATAATGAAACAGTAGCTATAGATAAGGTTGTGGAGTCTGAGGATTTTGATTGGGAGTATGATGAGACAGAAAGTGTAAGGATCACGCTTAACAAAAACAGCGCAGAAAGCTCTTCTGATTCGGTAAGAATATCAGAGGGTGTTATAACAATTACTAAGGAAGCAACCTATATTATTTCGGGTACTCTTGATAACGGCATGATAATTGTTGATACCACAAAGAAAGCAAAGCCCAGGCTTGTGCTTGACGGTACGGATATAACAAGCAAGGATTCTGCCGGTTTATATATTCTTGAAGCGGATAAGGTTACCGTAACTTTGGCAGAGGGCACCCAAAACCGAATTGCTAATACATCCGGATTTGAAAACTCTGTTGATGAAAAGATCGACGGTGCTGTTTTTTCGAAAAAGGATCTTGTGTTTAACGGTAAAGGAAGCTTGAGTGTAGAATCTGCGAAAGGGCACGGAATATGCGCAAAGGATGAATTGAGCATTGTACAGGGAGAGTACAGAATCAACGCCAAGCTCCATGCCTTTGATGTCAATGATTGTGTTGTAATAAATGACGGTACATTTGTTCTTGAGTCAGGTAAGGATGGAATCCATTGCGAAAACAACGAGGATGAAAATTGCGGCTTTATATATATAGAAAACGGTGATTTTGATATTACTTCTTCGGGTGACGGTATAAGTTCGGGCAGCTATTTACAGATAGCAAACGGCAGATATAATATCAAAAGCGGCGGCGGTTCGGAAAATGCTTCTGAAAAAAGCTCTGATGATTGGGGTATGCGACCTAACGGCAATACGGGAAATTACAAGCTTTCTGTTACACAATCAAGTGAAACGGAAAGTACAAAGGGCTTTAAAAGCAAAGTATGGATGAAAATATCGACAGGGGAATTTGATGTAAATTCTGCTGATGACAGCTTTCATTGTGCAACAGAAATGAATATTGAGGGCGGGATTTTCAATATTTCTACAGGTGATGATGCCTTTCACTCTGATGAGACAATGAATATTTTGGGCGGATGCATTAATATCAGCAAATGTTATGAGGGTTTTGAAGCATTGAATATCACAATAAGCGGCGGCGAGCTTACTGCTTTTGCTGACGATGACGGAATAAATGCCGCAGGCGGTAGTGATTCAAGCGGATTCAGAGGCCCGTTTTCGGGCAACAGTTCATCCGGAAGTATTGTGATAAGCGGCGGAACCTTGAATATCAGCGCAAACGGTGACGGAATAGATTCAAACGGTTCTCTTTCGGTAACGGGAGGAAATATATATATAGACGGTCCCACTTACGGTGACACCTCAACCCTTGACTACGAAACAGAAGGTTCTGTAAGCGGAGGTGTTTTTGTGGGAACGGGAGCTGTTGGAATGAATATGTGCTTTGATTCCTCTTCAAGTCAGGGTGTTATTATGATCGCTTCATCGGGAAAGGGCGGCAGTATAATAACACTTGCAAATTCAAAGGGTGAAACTGTTATAGAGCATACTGCAAAGCAAGACTTTGACTGTGTTATTCTAAGCTCTGCCGATATAGTATCGGGAGAAAGCTATACTCTTTCAATTGACACTACAACAAAAGAAATAACAATGACTTCTCTTATATACAGTGAGATGCATTCATTTGGCGGTATGCCCGGCGGTAATCCCGGTGGACCCGGTGGTAATCCCGGTGGCATGCGTCCCTTCAGATAACAATTATTGCACCGCTTATGCCAAGCGGTGCATTTTCATCTTGTTGACAAAATTCTGCAAATAGTATATAATGAGTGAACTTGAACAAGTTGGAGGAAACGATGAAAAAGAACGGTAAGATAGAAATTTTGAGATTTCTTTTGTGTATTGTGGTTGTTTTTTATCATATAAATAAAGATCTTTGGCCGGACGGTAAAGTGTTTGGAGATTTCTTTACTCTCTTTAATCATGGCAGAACCGCTGTGGAGTTTTTCTTCTTGCTCACAGGTTTTCTCATGGCAAAAAGGGTGCATAAAATCCATAAAACAAGAACAAATTCGATAGGAGAAGAAACTGTAAGTTATTTATACCGAAAAATAAAGAGCGTTATAGCTCCTTATACCGTAATATCCATAGTAACGATAGTTTATTCTTCCTTTGTGGTAAATGATATAGTTACCTTTGTGGCAGAGCGTGCCCCCAGCCTTATATTTTTACAGCGAACCGGTATAGAGGACGAAGGCTTTATAACTGTTGGCTGGTATCTTGGCTCTATGTTCTTTGCCATTGCCGTTATATACCCCTTCCTTCTTAAATTCTATGACAGTGTTTCGCTTATTGCGGCACCTGTAGTTTCTTCTATGCTTATAGGCTTTTTTATCTACAGATACGGATATATGCCTCAGGCAGCCTTTGGCTTGTTTATGCATCATTCAAATCTCCGTGCTGTTGCCATGATACTTTTGGGTGTGTTCTGTTACAGAACGTGCATTTATATGAAAAGCAGAGCCTGGGCAAAATGGAAATGGGTTCTTCTTGCAACAGTTGAAAATATTTGCTGGATAATATCCCTGTTCTATCTTTTCTCCAATGCACCCATGAAGTACGAAGGTCATATTACATATCTTATGGCTATTGCCATAACAATTTCATTCTCAAGAGATATGGATTATAAGATCTATAATAATAAGTTTGTAGGATACCTTGGAAGAATCAGTCTTCCCATATATCTTTCACAAACCCTGCCGAGAATGATAGTATATTTCCATTTCCCAAAATCGCCCGATTATATTAAGATAATTATAGTTGTATTGGGAAGTGTATTTATTGGTGTGGTTTATGATCTGTTCTCCAATATAATAATAAAACAGAGAAAGAAAAAGGTTCTTGCATAGGACCTTTTTTGTAAAGAACAGAGGTAATATGGAAAAGGCAAAATTTAATGTAACCGGAATGACCTGTGCCGCTTGCAGTGCCAATGTGGAAAAAAGAGTTAAAAGGATAAAGGGTATTGAAAGGGTGGAGGTAAATCTGCTTTCAAACAGTATGAGTGTTGATTTCGATCCTGCCCTTACCAACGAAGGTGAAATAATAGCCGCAGTTTGCGAGATAGGCTACAGAGCAAGCAGACGGGAGTTACACAATAAAAAAGAATCAGATAAATCAGACAGCACTAAAGCCGAGCAGAAAAATATGCTTAAACGGTTTCTTGTTTCCGTGCTTCTTATATTGCCCCTTATGTATGTTTCGATGGGGCATATGCTGCATCTGCCCATGCCGTCATTTTTTACAGGTACGCAAAATGCCCTTGCAGGAGCAATAACCCAAATGCTTATCTCAACGGCAGTCATATTTATTAACCGTAAGTTTTTTGTTTTGGGATCAAAGGCTCTTATTAAGTGTTCTCCCAATATGGATACTCTTGTAATGATAGGCTCCGGAGCCTCATATATTTACGGTATCATCGTAATATACCGTATGGTGTATGCTTTGGGAAACGGAGATATGGAGGCGGTGGCTGTACATTCCCATGATCTGTATTTTGAATCTGCTGCCATGATACTTACCCTTGTAACCCTTGGTAAATATCTTGAAGCTCGCTCAAAAGCAAAAACCACCTCTGCTATAGATAAGCTTATGGATCTTTCTCCGAAAACTGCAACGGTACAAAGGGGAGAAACAGAGGTTACCGTGGCAGTATCTGATATAGTTAAAGGTGATATAGTTGTTGTAAAGCCGGGCGAAAGTGTTGCGGTGGACGGAATAATTATATCGGGGAGCGGGTATATTGACCAGTCTGCCGTTACGGGAGAAAGCATTCCCGTTGAAAAAAAGGCAGGGGATCAGGTTATTTCTGCCACAATAAATAAAAATGGCACTTTCCGTTTTGAGGCCTCAAGGGTTGGAGAGGAAACTACCATAGCTCAAATAATCCGTATGGTGGAGGAGGCAAGCAGTACAAAGGCTCCCATTGCGAGACTTGCGGATAAAATAAGCGGCATTTTTGTTCCTGCGGTTATGTTAATAGCTCTTTTTACCTCAATTGTCTGGTTGGCTTTAGGCTATAGCTTTGATTTTGCGTTTTCTCTTGCCATTTCCGTCCTTGTGATATCCTGTCCCTGTGCCCTCGGTCTTGCTACTCCTGTGGCTATCATGGCGGGAACAGGCAAGGCGGCGCAGTACGGTATACTTGTTAAATCTGCCGAGGCACTTGAAAATCTTTGTAATATTGATACGGTGGTACTTGATAAAACGGGTACCGTAACAAGAGCAGAACCTTCTGTAACCGATATATACTGTATTTCATGCAATGAAAATGAGCTTTTAAAGAATGCATATACCCTTGAATCACAAAGTGAGCATCCGTTGGCAAATGCGATATGCCGATATGCAAAGGAACATGGAATCATCTGCTTTGAAGCAAAGAAATTTAATGCTGTTTCGGGAAGAGGGGTTAGCGCTTCAACAGATGACGGTATGATTTATGGCGGAAATGCTGCCTTTATGGAGGAACAGGGAATAGCTGTTCCGGGTAATCTTGCCGAAAAATATGCCAAAGAAGGCAAAACCCCGTTGTATTTTGCAAAAAACAAGGAGATATCCGGTATAATAGCCGTAGCCGACAAGGTGCGTGATGAAAGCGTTGAAGCTATAGCTGCGTTGAAGAAAAAGGGAATATATACGGTTATGCTGACCGGAGATAATTCAATTACAGCAAATGCTGTGCATGAAATTGCAGAAACCGATGAGGTTATTGCCGATGTTATGCCAAAGGATAAGGAAGCTACCATTCAAAAGCTTCAGCAAAGAGGCAAAAGGGTTGCCATGGTTGGGGACGGAATTAACGATGCTCCCGCCCTTACCCGTGCCGATGTTGGTATAGCTATCGGTGCAGGAACAGATATTGCCATAGATTCTGCCGATATAGTTTTGATGAAAAGCAGTTTATTGGATCTGCTTTGTGCACTTGAACTTGGCAAAAAGGTTATGAATAACATCCGTATGAATCTGTTCTGGGCATTTTTCTATAATGTTTTGGGTATTCCTTTGGCGGCAGGTGTGCTGTTTATACCCTTTGGCTTAAAGCTTGAACCAATGATTGGTGCAGCGGCAATGAGCCTTAGTTCTGTTTGCGTTGTAAGTAATGCATTGAGACTTTACGGATTTAAAAATAAATATCAAAAAGAAATTTTAATTGAAAGGGAAGATGTTAAAATGGAAAAGGTTATAAAAATTGAAGGTATGATGTGCATGCATTGTAAGGCTCATGTTGAAAGGGCTCTTCTGGAAACAGAGGGTGTATGCGATGTAAGAGTTGATCTTGAGGCTAAAACCGCAACGGTCAGTATGGAGAATGAAATTGCAAATGAACTTCTTTCAAATGCAATAACGGCTCAAGGATATACTGTTTTGGACATCAAATAATGTATTTTATGTAATATTATTTAGATTTATGTATATTTTTGTACTTGACAATAACCCAAAATATATGTAAACTATATATGAATGTATATTTTCCGATTTAAAAAGCGTAAATCTTAAAGGATGGGGGGGCGTTTAATGAACAGAATGAAGTACAGTATTGTTCTGCGTTTTGTAAAGATATTGAATGTGCTTATGATTACGGCGCCGTTTTCTTTGGCATGGTTTTTATATTATACAAATAACGGAAAGCCTGATACCGTTGGTATATGGGGAGAAATTGCTTTAATTGGAATGCTTATGTTTTTATATGTAGCATTTGCCCGTGTCTATGATGCTTTTATGATCTCTTCAAGCAGAATATCGGAAATGATATTCAGCCAGGTTCTTTCTGCATTTATCAGCGATTCTCTTGTTTTTGTGGTAGTATGGCTTTTAATGCCTAAGTTCCCCAATGTTATTCCCATTCTTTTGACCTTTGCTACGCAAGCTGTTATATCCGCATTATGGTGTCTTATATCCCATAAGCTCTATTTTGCCGTAGTTCCGCCGAGGCGTTCGGCAATAATTTATGATATACGTGAGGATTTCAGACATCTCATCAGCGAATACGGTCTTGAAAAAAAGTATAAGGTTGAGCTTGTGCTCAAGGATGACGAATGCCTTGAAAATCTTGATACTTTAAAAGGTATGGAAACCGTATTTTTGATCGGTATTTCAAGCTCTAACCGAAACGATATCCTTAAATATTGTATAGACAATTGTATTCAGGTATATCTTATTCCTCTTATAAGTGATGTTCTTTTAAGCGGTGCAAAGCAAAGACATATGTTCCATCTTCCCATGCTCCGTACAGAAAGATATAACCCCAGTCCCGAATATCTCTTTTTCAAACGCTTGTTTGATATAGTAAGCAGTCTTTCGGTTCTTATCCTTGTTTCGCCTTTGCTTTTAGTTACGGCTGTAGCAATAAAGCTGTGTGATTGGGGCCCTGTATTCTATAAGCAGCGTCGCATGACCAAGGACGGCAGGGTGTTTAATGTGCTGAAATTCAGATCTATGCGTGTGGATGCGGAAAAGGACGGTGTAGCCCGTCTTTCTACAGGTACAAAGGATAACAGAGTAACTCCTGTCGGAAAGATAATCCGTAAGTTCAGAATAGATGAGCTTCCTCAGTTATTCAACATTTTAGGCGGCAGCATGAGTGTTGTGGGACCCCGTCCCGAACGCCCCGAAATTGCGGCTCAGTATGAAGAAGATCTCCCCGAATTCCGCCTTCGCTTACAGGCAAAAGCAGGTCTTACGGGATATGCCCAGGTATACGGAAAGTATAACACAACTCCCATAGACAAGCTGAAGATGGACCTTATGTACATATCCAACCCCGGATTTTTAACAGATCTTTCTCTTATTTTTGCAACTATAAAGATTCTGTTTGTGCCCGAAAGCACAGAGGGAGTTGCGGAGGGACAGGTTACCGCATCTTCTAATAACGAGAAAAAAGAAAAACAAAATGTATAAAAAATAAACCCGAAGGTTTTCGGGTTTATTTTTTTACTATATAGGAATTTGCTTTATTTTGCGAGATTGAAAGATTGGTTAATTATTAAAGATTTGGGCACAGCACTTGCTGCTTTAAGGAGAAAAATCTTTTTCTTGCACAACTTTGTTAAAAATTATACAAATAAACTAAAATGCAAAAGAGTTTTTTTCACTTTTTGTAAATATTTTTTAGTATAAAAATGGTCTAAACCCTTGATTATTATTGAAAAATGTGATAAAATAAAATGATTAGTTATTTATTTAACGAATTTGTGAATAAGCCTAATAAAATAAATGAAATGAGGACTTTTAAATGAACAAGATTACCATTATCGGCTCCGGAAGCGTAGGATCTACCATTGCATACACCATGATAGTTCAGGGCATTGCATCCGAAATCGTTATGATAGATATCAATGGCGAAAAAGCAGTGGGTGAAGCTCTTGATATCAGACAGGGTATTCCGTTTTGTTCCCCCGCAACAGTATATGCAGGCTCCTACAGTGATGCAAAGGGTTCAGACATAGTTGTAATTACTTCCGGTATTCCGAGAAAGGCCGGTCAGTCCCGTCTTGATCTTGCTCAGATCAATGTGGATATGATTAAAACCGTTTCTACGGAAATTGTTAAGTATGCTCCCGATGCTACCTATGTAATAGTAAGCAATCCCGTTGACATACTTACATATGCTTTTCATAAGTATTCCGGTATTCCCGAAGAAAGAATAATCGGTTCGGGTACTATTCTTGACACCGCGCGTCTTCGTGCAAGAATTGCGGAATATTATAATATCAGCCAGAAAAATGTTCATGCCTATGTTCTCGGAGAGCATGGTGATTCCTGCTTTATTCCCTGGTCGCTTGCCAATGTTTCGAATGTTCCTGCCTGTGATTTCGGTAATTCGGTTAAGGAGCTTGGAAGTCATACCATTTACCCCGCATTTAAAGAAGCAGATATAGAAGATTATGTTAGACATTCCGGTGCAAGCGTTATTCAGCGTAAGGGCGCTACCTTCTATGCGGTTTCAATTTCCGTATGCCATGTTTGTAAGTGTATTTTAAGCGGTATAGACACAACGATGACCGTTTCCACCATGCTTCACGGTGAATACGGTATTGATGATGTTTGTTTAAGTCTTCTCAATGTTGTGGGCAGTCAGGGAGCGCACAGCAAAGTTATGCTTCCCATGACCGATGAAGAAATAGTTCTTCTTCACAACAGCGCAAACTGTTTGAAAAATATTATCAACAGCGTTAACTTTTAATATGTAATATTATTTTGAAATAAACTGAAAGGACATATAGATTATGGATTACCGTATTGAACATGACTCCATGGGTGAGGTTAAGGTTCCTTCAGACCGCTATTGGGCGGCACAGACACAGAGAAGTCATGAAAACTTTGAAATAGGCGTTGGTATTGAAACCATGCCCCGTGAAATAGTTCATGCTTTTGGTATACTTAAAAAGGCTGCCGCTATGGCAAATAATGCCTTAAAGCCTGAAAAGATGACAAATGAAAAGCTTGGTGCTATCTCTGAAGCATGCGATGAGGTTATGAGCTTAAAGCTTATAGAGCATTTTCCCCTTGTTGTGTGGCAAACAGGAAGCGGCACACAGTCGAATATGAACACAAATGAGGTTATTGCAAACCGCGGTAATGAAATTTTGGGTAAGAAGCTGCTTCATCCCAACGATGATGTAAACATGAGCCAGTCCTCTAACGATACATTTCCTACAGCGATGCATATTGCAGCAGTCCTTATTCTTGAAGATAAGCTTATTCCCGCAATAGAAACACTTATTGCAACATTCAAGCGCCTTGAAGAAGAAAATCAGGGTATTGTTAAGAGCGGCAGAACCCATCTTCAGGATGCTACCCCCATCACATTCAGCCAGGAGATCAGCGGTTGGCGCTCCAGCCTTGAAAAGGATGTTGAGCTTATTCGCCGTTCTGTAGATCCCTTGCGTGAGCTTGCCCTCGGCGGAACTGCAGTTGGTACAGGTCTTAATACTCCCAAGGGATTTGATACAACAGTTGCACAAAAGGTTTCTGAAATTACAGGAAAGCCCTTTGTAACTGCAGAAAATAAGTTCCATGCTCTCACCTCTAAGGATGAGCTGGTATTTGCACACGGTGCAATCAAGGCACTTGCGGCAGATATGATGAAGATAGCAAACGATGTTCGTTGGCTTGCTTCCGGTCCCCGTGACGGTCTTGGTGAGATTTTTATTCCCGAAAACGAGCCCGGCTCCTCTATTATGCCCGGTAAGGTTAACCCAACCCAGTGTGAAGCGGTTACAATGGTAGTTGTTCAGGTTATGGGTAACGATGTTGCGGTATCCATGGCTGCTTCTCAGGGTAATTTTGAACTTAATGTATTTATGCCGGTATGTATATACAATTTCCTTCAGTCTGCGCGTCTTATGGCAGAGGCTATTCTCTCATTTAATAAGAACTGCGCCGTTGGTATTAAGGCAAACAAAGAAAAGATGCATCATAACCTCCATAACTCCCTTATGTTGGTTACGGCTCTTAACCCCTATATCGGTTACGAAAATGCCGCTAAAACTGCAAAGAAGGCATTTAAAGATAATATTTCTCTTAAGGAAGCATGTGTAGAGCTTGGATTCCTTACAGCAGAAAAATTTGATGAAGTATTCCATCCCGAAGAAATGGTATAAAACGGAGGTAATTCAATGAAAATGAGTTATTTTCCCGGTTGTACCCTGAAGAACAAGGCAAAGGATCTTGACGAGTATGCTCGCAAGTCTGCCGAGGTTCTCGGTATAACTTTGGAAGAAATAGAAAATTGGCAATGCTGCGGTGGTGTGTTTACCACATCTAAAGATGAAATTGCTACAAAGCTTTCTTCTGTTCGTGCATTGATGGATGCAAAGAGCAAAGAACAGCCCCTTGTAAGCGTTTGCTCCGCTTGCCATAATGTAATCAAGCAAACCAATCATGCTATGCGTAATGACAGTGAGTTTGCTGATAAGGTGAACAGATATATGTCTGAAAATGAGCCTTATAACGGTGAAACAGAGGTTCTTCATTACCTTGAAATGTTAAGAGACAAGGTTGGCTTTGATTCACTTAAAGAAAAGGTTGTAAATCCCTTGAAGGGTAAGAAGATAGGCGCATACTACGGATGTCTGCTTCTTCGTCCAAATTCCGTAATGGCAATGGATGATCCTGAAAATCCCACAATTATGGAAGAGCTTATCAAGGCCATTGGTGCTACCCCGGTTGTATACGGCATGCGCAATGAATGCTGCGGCGGCTATGTTTCGGTGGAAAGTCCTGAGCTTGCAAAGAAGAAGAGCGATGCCGTTGTTGCAAATGCAAAGGCGCAGGGTGCGGATATGATCATTACCGCATGTCCTCTCTGCCGTTACAATCTTATAAAGAACGGTGCAGATATTCCCGTAGTTTATTTCACAGAGCTTTTAGCTCAAGCGCTTGGTGTTAAGGAGGCAGAAAATGAATAAAAAGGATCTCCTTCGCGAAGAAATTATCCGCCGTAGCGGAGTAAACCCTAAAAAATGTATGAAGTGCGGTAAGTGTTCAGGTACTTGCCCTGCATATGAAGAAATGGAATTTCATCCCCATCAGTTTGCATCTATGATAGATTCGGGTGACATCGAACCCCTTATTGCCTCCGAATCTGTTTACAAATGCCTTTCATGTTTTGCCTGTGTTGAAAGATGCCCCAGAGGTGTTGAACCCGCAAAGCTTATAGAGGCAGTACGACTTTCGGTTATCCGTGAAAAGGGTGCAAACCGTATGACTGCAAATGATGTTCCCGCAATGGTTGACGAAGAAACTCCTCAGCAGCTTTTAGTCAGCGCATTCAGAAAATACACAAAGTAAGGAGGAATAGACAATGCAAAGAATTGGTGTTTTTGTTTGCTGGTGCGGCAGTAATATCGCAGGAACTGTTGATGTAAAAGCGGTTGCCGAAGCACTTAAAAGCGAACCCGGTGTAGTTTATTCCACCGATTATCAGTATATGTGCTCTCAGGCAGGTCAGGATCTTATAGTCCAGGCTGTTAAGGACAATAACCTTACAGGTCTTGTTATCTGCTCCTGTTCACCCCGTATGCATGAGGCAACCTTCCGCAAAACTGCGGCAACTGCAGGTCTTAACCCCTACATGGTAGAGATTGCAAATATCCGTGAGCAGTGTTCCTGGGTACATAAGGAAATGCCTATAGGAACAGAAAAGGCAATAATTTTAGGTAAGGCGGCTGTTGCTAAGGTTAACCTTAACACTCCTCTTACCCCCGGTGAATCCCCCGTTACCAAGAGAGCTCTTGTAATCGGCGGCGGTATCGCAGGTATTCAGACCGCCCTTGACATTGCTGACGCAGGTTTCCCTGTGGATATCGTGGAAACCAAGCCTACAATAGGCGGTAAAATGGCTCAGCTTGATAAAACATTTCCCACCCTTGACTGTGCGGCTTGTATTTTAACACCTAAAATGGTTGATGTTGCACAGCATGAAAAAATCCGTATATTCTCATACAGTGAAGTAGCAGAGGTGAAGGGGTTTGTTGGTAACTTTGATGTTACTATTAAAAAGAAGGCAAGATTTGTTGACGAAACAAAGTGTACCGGTTGCGGTGACTGTGTTGACAAATGTCCTATGAAAAAGAATCCCAATGAGTTCAATATGGGTATGGATAACCGCCCTGCAATCTATATTCCTTTTGCACAGGCAGTACCCAAGGTGGCAACCATTGATGCAGGAGCTTGCACAATGCTCAAGAAGGGCAAGTGCGGACTTTGCTCCAAGGTTTGCGGTGCAGGTGCTATAGACTATACTCAGAAGGATGAATTTATCAGCGAAAAGTACGGTGCAATCGTAGTTGCAACAGGCTTTAATGTTATAAGCATGGATAAATTTGATGAATATGCTTATAATCAGTCTAAAGATGTTATTACATCTCTTGAATTTGAGAGACTTACAAATGCTGCAGGTCCTACTGCCGGCAAGCTTCTTCGTCCTTCAGACGGTAAGCATCCCCATAAGATAGTATTTGTACAGTGTGTTGGCTCAAGATGTGAAAACTGCGCAGAAAAGGGTAAGGAATATTGCTCCAAGATCTGCTGTATGTACACAGCTAAGCACGCAATGCTTACAAGAGATAAATATCCGGATACAGATGTAACCGTATTCTATATAGATGTCCGTACTCCCGGTAAGAACTTTGATGAATTCTACCGTCGTGCCGTAGAAGAATTCGGAGTTAAATATGTTAAGGGTATGGTTGGTAAGATCGTTCCCGAAGGCGAGGTGTTGAAGGTTCAGGCATCCGACCTTATAAATAATAAGCAGATGCATATTGATGCCGATCTTGTTGTGTTGGCAGCGGCAATTGAACCGGATAAATCTGCAAGACCTTTGGCAACTATGCTTACTGCAAGTATGGATACAAATGACTTCTTTACAGAAGCACATCCCAAGCTCCGTCCCGTAGAAAGTCCCACCGCAGGTGTGTTCCTTTCCGGTGCTTGCCAGGGCCCCAAGGATATTCCCGAAACGGTATCTCAGGCAGGTGCGGCAGCATCCAAGGTTATCGGACTTCTCTGCAAGGATAAGCTTCTTGGCAATCCTTGTATCGCAGGTTCAAACGAGCTTATGTGTAACGGTTGTTCCTCCTGTGAAAGAGTTTGTCCTTACGGTGCTATTACCTATTTGGATAAAGAATTCCGTATGCCGGACAGAACAACAAAAATTCGCCGCGTAGCATCGGTAAATCCTGCGGTTTGTCAGGGTTGCGGTGCTTGTACCGTTGCTTGCCCCAGCGGTGCAATGGATCTTCGCGGCTTTGCAAACGATCAGATCATGGCGGAGGTAGATGCAATATGCAAGTAAAAGAATATAAGCCTTTAATTGTGGCATTCTGCTGTAACTGGTGTTCTTATGCAGGTGCCGACCTTGCAGGTAACAACCGTTTAAACTATCCTGCAGATGTTAAGATTATCCGTGTGCCTTGCTCCTGCCGTGTAAATCCCATGTTTATACTCCGCGCATTTCAGCGCGGTGCAGATGGAGTGATCCTTTGCGGTTGCCACCCCGGTGACTGTCATTATACATCCGGTAATTATTACACCCGCCGCCGTATGGCAATGCTTTTCTCAATGCTTGATTACCTTGGCATTGAAAGAGAGCGTACCCGTGTTGAATGGGTTTCCGCGGCTGAAGGTGCAAAGTTTGCCGCTACTATGAATGAGTTTGTTGAAGCAGTCAGTGCTCTCGGCGAAAACAAGAGATTGGAGGATTTACGATGCAAAAGATAACTCGTGAACAGCTCCTTGACAGAGCAGTTGCCCTCCTTTCGGACGGTACCGTAAATTCCGTGCTTGGATGGCAGAAGGGTGAATTTGATTATGATGTTACCCCCCATATTTTCAAAAGTGCGGATGAGTTGAAGGAAGGCTTTGTATGGAATGATTTCTGTTATGCCAACTTCTCTAAATATCTTGTATTAAAAACAGACCGTATTGAAGGTAAGCTTTTGGTATTCCTGAAGCCCTGCGATACATACAGCTTTAATCAGCTTCTCACCGAGCATCGTTTTGACCGTGAAAAGGTTTATGCTATCGGTGTTGGCTGCGAAGGAATGGTTGATGTAAATAAGCTTAAGGCTGCGGTAGACGGTATTTCTTCAATCGAGGCTACCGAAGAAGGCCTTAAGGTTACAACAATATATGATGATGAGCCTACCGTTGTTGCAATAGAAAATGTTCTTCTTGAAAGATGTGTTAATTGCAAGAGCAAGAAGCATGTTGCATACGACGAGCTTATGGGTGAGGAAGGCGAGATCATAGATTCTGCGCGTTTTGATGAAGTAGCAGCTCTTGAGGCTATGACTGCTGATGAGAGATTTGCTTTCTGGCAGAATGAGCTTTCCAAATGTATTCGCTGCAACGCTTGCCGCGATGCTTGTCCTGCCTGTACCTGTGAAAACTGCGTATTTAACAACCCCAATTCCGGTGTTGAAACAAAGGCACCCGTAACCTCTTTTGAAGAGCAGATGTTCCATATCATCAGGGCTTACCATGTAGCAGGCAGATGTACCGACTGCGGAGAATGTTCCAGAGTATGTCCTCAGAACATTCCTCTCCACCTTCTCAACCGTAAATTCATTAAGGATATAAATGAATGCTACGGCGATTATCAGGCGGGAGAAGAGGTTGGTATGAGAGCTCCCCTTGTAGATTACACACTTGAGGACCTTGAGCCCGGTGAAGTATTGAATAGGAGGGGTGAAGATGCGTAAGTGTTCTCTTGAAAAAATAAATCTTGTTTTTGCGGAAATTGCAAAGGCATACACCTTATATCTTCCCACCGATCAGAATGATTCAAGTGCAAAGTTCACTAAATGGGAAGAGGGAAGCGTGTGGAGCAATGCGCTCAATACGGTAAGAAGCCCCAAGGACTTTTTCTTCCCCCAGGCCGAAGATCTTATGGAATTTAAGGTTGAAGGCAAAAATATAGATATTACCGATATCAGACAAGAATCCGAAGATTTCGTTATCTTTGGTGTAAGAGCGTGTGATGTTAAGAGCTTTGAGATCCTTGACAGAGTATTTTTGGTTGATCCCGTGGATAGCTTTTATGCATCCCGCCGTGAGCACGGTATTATTGTTTCGTTAGCTTGTACAAAGCCTTCCGAAACCTGTTTCTGTACCACTTTCGGTATTGACTGTACAGAACCTGCAGGTGATGTGAGTATTTGGAAAACCGAAACAGAGCTATACTGGCAGGCAAATACCGAAAAGGGAGAAAAACTGCTTTCTTATGTTGATTCTCTTACAGAGGATGCAAACACAAAGGCAGTTGATGAACAGAAGGAAAAAACTTCTGTTGTTATGAAAAAGCTTCCTTTGGCAAATCTTACAACCGACGGATTCGGTGCAGGCAAGACCATGGAACTTTTTAACAATGAGGCATGGGATGAGCTTTCCCAAACCTGTCTCGGTTGCGGTACATGTACTTTTGTATGTCCTACATGTCAGTGCTATGATATCAAAGATTTTGATACAGGTAACGGTGTTATCCGTTACAGATGCTGGGATTCCTGCATGTATTCCGAATTTACCAAGATGGCACACGGTAACAACCGTCTTACCCAAAAAGAGCGTTTCCGCCAGCGTTTCATGCATAAGCTTGTATATTATCCCGAAAATAATGACGGTCTGTACAGCTGTGTAGGATGCGGAAGATGCTTGGCAAAGTGCCCTATCTCTATGAATATAGCAAAAGTAATGAAGAAGATCGGAGGGGAGAAATAATGAATATGCGTGAAGAAACCCTTATTCCCAAGGTTGGTGTTATTACCGATGTTCGTATTGATACCCCTGATATCAAAACCTTCAGAGTAGTTACTCCCGACGGTAAAAAGGCATTCGATCACCGTCCCGGTCAGTGTGCAATGCTCTCTATTCCCGGTGTTGGTGAAGCAATGTTTTCCATTACCTCCTCACCTACAAATGAGGAATATATGGAATTTTCAATCAAAAAGTGCGGATGCGTAACCGAATGGTTGCATCAGGCAGAGGTTGGTCAGCAGTTGACTATCCGCGGTCCCTACGGAAATCCTTTCCCTGTAGACGATGTTTTTGCAGGAAATAATATGTTATTTATTGCAGGCGGTGTTGGTCTTGCTCCTCTTCGTTCTGTAATAAACTACTGCCGTCATTATCGTGACCGTTACGGTAAAATAGATATCGTTTACGGTTCCAGAAGCAAGGATGACCTCCTTGACTATAAGGAAATAATCGACGAATGGGCGACCGATGCAGGAGTAAATGTACACCTTACTATCGATAACCCTCAGGATGGTTGGGACGGTCATGTAGGCTTTGTTCCTAACTATGTTAAGGAGCTTGGCTTCGATACAGATAAGATCGCGGTTCTTTGCGGTCCTCCCATAATGATCAAATTTACACTTGAGGGACTTCGTGCTCTCGGTTTTGAAAAGACACAGGTTTATACAACTCTTGAGCTTCGTATGAAGTGCGGTGTTGGTAAGTGCGGAAGATGCAATGTTGGTGCAAAGTATGTATGTAAAGACGGCCCCGTGTTCCGCTTTGATGAGTTGGATGAATTACCCGACGAATATTAAGAAGAGAAAGATTGGTGAATAATATGGAAAAGATGGTTAATATTTTTCTTTTCGGTAAGAAATATGAAGTACCCTCTAATCTGACCATTATGTCAGCTATGGAATATGCAGGCTACCAGCTTGTACGCGGATGCGGTTGCCGTAACGGTTTCTGCGGTGCTTGTGCTACCATATACCGTATAAAGGGAGATCGCGAGCTCAAGGCGTGTCTTGCTTGTCAGACTACCGTTGAGGATAACATGTATATTGCAACACTTCCTTTCTTCCCCCTTGTTAAGCAGGGCTACGATATCGAAAAGATCAGTACAACTGAGGCTGTTATGATGCAGCTCTACCCTGAAATTTATGCTTGTGTTGGTTGTAATGCATGTACCAAGGCTTGTACACAGAGCCTTAATGTAATGCAGTATATCGCATACGCTCAACGCGGTGATTTTGAAAACTGTGCCGAAGAGTCCTTTGACTGTGTAATGTGCGGTGTATGTTCCTCCCGTTGTCCTGCAGGTATTTCTCATCCTCAGGTTGCAATGCTTGCTCGCCGTATCAACGGTAAGTATCTTGCTCCCGGATGCGGACACCTTGAAGACAGAGTTAAGGAAATTAAAGACGGTGAATTCACCGAGCTTATCGAAGCTCTTATGCAGAAGCCTGTTGAAGAACTCAAAGAGCTTTACAATACCCGTGAAATAGAGAAATAAGGAGGGAATTACGATGTATTCTGAATTTTATAAAGAATCCCTTGAAGCGGTTGCGGCTGCAAGAGCCGAAAATATTGCTATGGAGCCTCAGAGAATGACCGCAGAGCAGAAGGAAACCCTTCTTAAAACATATCACCCCGACTACCGTGAGGATCAGTTCTCTGAACTCAAGGTTGGTCCCAATAAGGGTGATAAAGTACCCCATGAGCTTTGTGCTATGCTTGAAGCTCATTCCAGAATTACAGCAGACTGTGTAGACCTTACAAAGCCCGACTACGAAACTGATGTTCTCGTTATCGGTGGCGGCGGTGCAGGTACATCTGCTGCAATCGAAGCTCACGAGGCGGGCGCTGATGTAATGATTGTTACCAAGCTCCGTATGGGTGATGCTAACACCATGATGGCAGAGGGTGGTATTCAGGCGGCTGATAAGCCTAACGATTCTCCTGCTATTCACTTTGTAGACGCATTCGGCGGCGGTCACTTTGCTGCAAAGCGTGACCTTTTGGCAAAGCTCGTTTGCGATGCTCCCGAAGCTATACAGTGGCTCTCCAACCTCGGTGTTGAATTTGATAAGGAAGCAGACGGTACTATGGTTACAACCCACGGTGGCGGTACTTCCAGAAAGCGTATGCATGCAGCAAAGGATTACTCCGGCGCTGAAATCATGAGAACTCTCCGTGATGAGGTTCTTAACAGAAATATCCCCGTAGTAGATTTCACCGCAGCTATTGAGCTTATTCTTGATGATAAGGGTAATGCTGCCGGTGCGGTTCTTATGAATATGGAAACAAAGGAACTCATGGTTGCAAAGGCAAAGACCGTTGTTATCGCAACAGGTGGTGCAGGCCGTATGCATTACCAGGGATTCCCCACCTCCAATCATTACGGTGCAACTGCCGACGGTCTTGTTTTAGGTTACCGTGCAGGTGCAAAGCTCCTCTATGCTGAAACCCTTCAGTATCATCCTACCGGTGCTGCTCACCCTGAACAGATCTTTGGTGCACTTGTTACCGAAAAGGTTCGTTCTCTCGGTGCTAAGCTGGTTAACAGAGACGGTAAGGTGTTCATGCATCCCCTTGAAACCCGTGATGTAACTGCGGCTTCCATTATCCGCGAATGCTCCGACCGTGAAAACGGTATCGAAACAGGTAACGGTAAGGCAGTATGGCTTGATACTCCCATGATCGAAGCTATCGGCGGTGAGGGAACAATTGAAAAGAGAATTCCCGCTATGATGCGTATGTACATGGCTTACGGTATTGATATCCGTAAGGAGCCTATCCTTGTATACCCCACACTCCATTACCAGAATGGTGGTCTTGATATCAACGTTAACGGTATGACAACTAACATCGACAACCTCTTTGTTGCAGGTGAAGCTGTTGGTGGTATCCACGGTAAGAACCGTCTTATGGGTAACTCCCTCCTCGATATCATCGTATTCGGACGTAACGCAGGTATCAACGCTGCTAAGACCGCAAAGGATGTTGAGGTTGGTGCTCTTACTCTCGATCACATTGCTAAGTTTGAAGCTGAACTTGCAGATGCAGGTGTTGAAACCGATGCCGTATCTCCCAAGCTCCTTCCTAACTATACAAAACAGAAGAACATCTAATCGGAGGCGCACGAAATATGGAATTATTTGGCGGTGTTATCCCCGTAACAGGTGTATCATTCTTCCTTTTCTGTATATTTGCGGTACTTTTTGCAGGTTACGCCATAGGAAGAATTACCATCAAGGGCGTTTCCCTTGGTGATGCAGGTGTATTTATTATTGCTTTGCTCTTCGGTGCACTTTTCTGCGCCGAAGGCTCAAGCATCATTCCCGAAGAACAGATGGCAAACTGGGGTCATTGGCTGGATTTAACCGAAACTCTCGGTCTTATCCTCTTTGTAACCAGTGTTGGCTTCATTGCAGGCCCCAAGTTCTTTGCAAATATGAAAAAGAACTTTACAAGCTACGTTCTTTTAGGTTTAATCATTATCATCGCAGGCGGTCTTGCAGCGGTTGGCTGTGTATTGCTTGGTGATAAGGTGTTCGGTTACGGTGCAGACACCATTAAGGATATTGACGGATTTGTTGCAATGATAGTTGGTCTTCTTTCCGGCTCTCTTACCTCTACCCCCGCATTCAGCGCGGCTAAGGCAACGGTTGCTCCCGAATATCAGGGTCTTGTATCCGTTGGCCACGGTATTGCTTATATCTTCGGCGTTATCGGCGTTGTTCTCTTTGTTCAGCTTGTTCCCAAGCTTGCAAAGGCAAATATGGAAGAAGAAAGAGCAAAGATCGCTATTCCCGCAAAGGAAGATATTAAGGCTAAGGTTAGCAAGCTTTTCCATATGGACCATATGGGTATCTGCGTATTCTCCCTTGCAGCTATTCTCGGTACCTTCGTAGGTAAGATCAAGATACCCTTGAGCAATCAGGGCCTTGAAGGAACCTGCTTCTCCCTTACAACCACAGGCGGCTGCCTCTTGGTTGCTCTTATCATCGGTCATTTCGGCAGAGTTGGTAAGATCAGCCTTATGCCTGCAGATACAACACTTAAGCTCTTCCGTGAGCTCGGTCTTGTACTCTTCCTTGCAGGTGCAGGTATCCCCGGCGGTCAGGAGTTCGTTGCTAACTTTAACGCAATGTACTTTGTATACGGTATTATCATGACCGTTGTTCCTATGATCATAGGCTTCCTCTTTGCAAAGTATGTATTAAAGCTGCCCCTTCTCAACAACCTCGGTTCTCTTACCGGCGGTATGACATCAACTCCCGCCCTCGGTACCCTTATCGGTACTGCAGGTACAGAGGATGTGGCTGCAGCTTATGCGGCAACCTATCCTATTGCTCTTATTGCAGTAGTACTTGTTTCTCAGTTTATAATAATCATATTCTAAAAACAATAAAAAATTTGTCAGGCATCTTTCATGGGTGCCTGACTGTTTTAATATACAGTGGGTCGATTCTTTTCATGCAGTATGTTTATACTAAAATGTGTGGTTTGCATAGATTCAATGTCCGATATATTTTGAAATATGGTAATATATAAAGAAAAATAGTATAAAATAATGAAAATTAGCACTCTGCCTTTGTAATTAACAAATAATTCACAATAAAAATTGGTAAAACTATTGACATATTCCTAGTATAGTGGTAAATTATAAACATAGATTTAGCACTTGAATTCAATGAGTGCTAAAAACGGAGGTGAAAAGATATGGGAATAGAGTTTTCGGATCTCAGTGACAGAAAAAAGATGATCTTAAAAGCAATAATTGATGCCCATATACGCGGGGGTGAGCCTGTTGGCTCAAAATATCTTACACAGAATCTGCCTATAAGTATTTCTTCCGCCACCATTCGTAATGAAATGTCTGAGCTTGAGGAATTAGGCTTACTTGAACAGCCCCATACCTCAGCAGGCAGAGTGCCAAGCGAATACGGCTACCGTTTCTATGTTAACTCACTTATGAAAAGCTATGAGATGACAATGAACGAGCTTCAGGAACTGAACCGTCTTACAAAGAGTAAAGTGGAAAGGCTGGATGAGATTCTTGAGGGTGCGGCACAGGTAATGGGTAACCTTACAAATTATACTGCACTTGCTTTTCGGGGGAGGAACAGAGCAACTGTTATAACCCAGTTTAAAACCATGCGTATGGGAATGGGAAAATTCCTTTTGGTTATGATGACAAGTGAGGAAAGCGTACAAACCAAGGTTATCAATCATAGCTTTGAATTGAGTGATGAAACTCTTGAAAGGCTTGAAGCGGTATTAAACAGATACCTTTGTAATGTTAATCTTGAAAGCGTTACACTCTCTGAAATTTCCGAAATGGAAAGGGTAGTTGGCTATGATGCTGCGCCCCTTATAAGTCCGATTGTTAAGGGTGTATATGATGTGCTTAATCAAGGCGGATCGGATGAACTGAAATTTGCAGGGGTTGACCGTTTACTCCAATATCCTGAATTTTCGGATGTAGGTAAATTCAGGCAGCTGCTTGGAGCAATGGAAAAGAAAGACGATATATTGGATATCGTTTCTCATTCAAAAAAAGATGAGATAAATGTATATATCGGTTCCGAAAATTCGGTGGATGTTATGAATAATTCTACTTTGATTTTCAGAACCATAACACAAAACGATAAGGTTGTAGGTGCTATAGGCGTTATAGGTCCCTGCCGTATGGACTACTCAAAGGTTATAGCCACTATAGATTATCTTTCCCGAAATATCCAGCAAATGATGGATTCGGATAAACTGCTTCCCGGAAGCGAAAGTGAGGAAAATAAATGACAGAAGAGATAAAAGAAGAATTGAAGGAAGAAGTTCAGGAGTCTCCTGAAGTTACTTCCGAAGAAGTTTCGGAAGAAAAACCCAAAAAAGCAAAGAAAAAAGCAGATAAAAAGGAAGAAGCTTATAAAAAGGAAATTGAAGCCTTAAAGGCGGAAATTGCCGATCAAAATGATAAATATCTTCGTGTAGTGGCAGAATATGATAATTTCCGCCGCCGTGCACAGAAGGAAAGAGAAAGCGCATACACCGATGCTTATGTTGATGCAATCAAGGAGATTCTTCCGGTTATCGACAATCTTGAAAGAGCAACCGCATTCAGCGATAATGACAAGGTTTCAGAAGGTGTTGCCCTTACCTTAAACCAGTTCAAGGCAACTCTTGAAAAAATGGGTGTATCGGAAATTGAAGCGGAAAAAGGTACAAAATTTGATCCCAATTTTCACAATGCGATGATGCATGTTGACGATGAATCCCTTGGAGAAAATGAGATATCCTCGGTTCTTCAGAAGGGCTATATAAAGGGTGAAAAGGTTATCCGTTACTCAATGGTAATCGTTGCAAACTGATTATCAGAAAGTTTAAAACAGAAAAAACAACACAAATGTGTTTATATAAAAATCAAAAGAACTTTACCTATTTAGGAGGAAAATAAAATGGCAAAGATTATTGGTATCGACTTAGGTACAACAAACTCATGTGTAGCAGTATACGAAGGTGGCGAGCCTATCGTCATCCCCAATCCCGAAGGTGCAAGAACAACACCTTCCGTAGTAGCATTTTCAAAAGACGGTGAAAGAATGGTAGGTCAGGTTGCAAAGCGCCAGGCCATCACAAATCCCGATAAAACAATAATGAGTATCAAGCGTGAAATGGGTACAAATTATAAGGTAGCTATAGACGATAAGAACTATACTCCTCAGGAAATTTCCGCAATGATACTCCAGAAGCTTAAGGCTGATGCAGAGGCATATCTCGGTTCAACAGTTTCACAGGCAGTTATCACCGTACCCGCATACTTCTCTGATGCTCAGCGTCAGGCAACAAAGGATGCAGGTAAGATAGCAGGTCTTGAGGTTATGAGAATTATCAATGAGCCTACAGCAGCTGCTCTTGCATACGGTATGGATAAGGAACAGGATCAGAAGATTCTTATCTTCGACCTTGGCGGCGGTACATTCGATGTATCTCTTCTTGAAATTTCCGACGGTGTATTCGAAGTTCTTGCAACCGCAGGTAACAACCGTCTCGGCGGTGATGACTTTGATAAGAGAGTTATAGACTGGATCGCAGAAACCTTTGCGAAGGAAAACGGCGGTCTTGACCTGAGAAAAGACAAGATGGCTCTCCAGAGACTCAAGGAAGCTGCAGAAAAGGCAAAGATCGAGCTTTCCGGTATGGCATCCTCAAATATCAACCTTCCCTTTATTACAGCGGATGCAACAGGTCCCAAGCATTTTGACGCAACTCTTTCCAGAGCAAAGTTTAATGAGATTACAGCAGATCTTGTTGAAGCAACAATGGAACCCACAAGACGCGTTCTTAAGGATTCCGGTCTTTCGGCATCTCAGGTAGATAAGGTTCTCCTTGTTGGCGGCTCCAGCCGTATTCCCGCAGTTCAGGAAGCTGTTAAGAATTTCATTGGCAAGGATCCCTTCAAGGGCATCAATCCCGACGAATGTGTAGCTCTCGGTGCGGCTGTTCAGGCAGGTGTACTCGGCGGTGATGTTAAAGACCTTCTCCTTCTTGATGTTACACCCCTTTCTCTCGGTATCGAAACACTCGGCGGTGTATTTAACAAGATAATAGAAAGAAATACAACAATTCCTACCAAGAAGAGCCAGATCTATTCCACAGCAGCAGACGGTCAGACCTCTGTTACCGTACATGTTCTTCAGGGCGAAAGAGAAATGGCAAGCGGTAATACAACTCTCGGTCAGTTCAATCTTGACGGTATTGCTCCTGCTCCCCGCGGTGTTCCTCAGATCGAAGTAACCTTTGATATTGATGCTAACGGTATCGTTAATGTAACAGCAAAGGATAAGGGTACAGGTAAGGAACAGCATATCACTATAACTTCTTCCACCAATATGAGCCAGGAAGATATAGACCGTGCTGTTAAGGAAGCAGAGAAGTTTGCGGAAGAGGATAAGAAGCTCAAGGAAGCTGTTGAAATAAAGAACAAGGCAGAATCCATGATCTTCCAGAGCGAAAAGACTCTTGGCGAAATCGGAGATAAGGTTTCCGAAGAAGATAAGGCTCCGGTAAAGGAAGCTCTTGAAAAGCTCAAGGAAACAGTAAAGACAGATAATACAGATGCTATCAAGGCTGATACAGAAGCACTTGAGCAGGCATTCTACAAGATATCCGAAAAGCTTTACCAGCAGAGCGGTGCGCAGGGTGATCCCTCCGGATTCGCAGGTGCACAGGGTGGCGCAGATGCAGGTACAGACGGAACATACTACAATGCCGATTACGAAGACAAGACCGGCGAATAATAACTAATTTGAGCGTGAAAGGAAATGCACACCCTCTTTGAAGGTGTGCATTTACACGGTTTTATAAAGATGGCAGACAAAAGAGATTACTATGAGGTGTTGGGTATCCAGAAGGGTGCAAATGAGGATGAAATAAAAAAGGCTTATCGTAAGATGGCAAAAAAATATCATCCCGACCTTCATCCCGGCGATAAAGATGCAGAAGCAAACTTCAAAGAAGTAAATGAAGCATATTCGGTGCTTTCGGATGCGGATAAAAAAGCAAGATACGATCAGTACGGTCACGCAGGAGTTGATCCTTCCATGGGCGGTGACGGTGGATTCGGTGGATTTGGAGGCTTCGATTTTGGAGGCTTTGGAGGATTTGGCGATATTTTCGGAGATTTCTTCGGGGGAAGTTCCGGCCGTACAAGAAACGGACCGATGCGCGGTCAGGATATTACCGTTGAGGTAACGGTAACCTTTGAAGAATCGGCATTCGGATGTAAAAAAGAAATAAACTACAAAAAGATAGAAAAATGCAGTGACTGTTCAGGTACAGGGGCTAAAAAAGGAACACAACCCGAAACCTGCTCAATTTGTCACGGAACAGGTACGGTAAGGGTGTCTCAAAGAACACCGTTAGGTGTTATTCAGTCAACCCGTCAGTGTGACAATTGCCGCGGAACAGGTAAAATTATTAAGAATCCTTGTGATAATTGCCGCGGAACAGGTTATGTAAAGGTTGCAAAGAAGCTTGATGTAACCATTCCCGCAGGTATTTCGGACGGGCAGAGAATTTCTCTTCGCGGTATGGGTGATGACGGAAGAAACGGCGGTCCTTCGGGAGATCTCCTTATTTATGTAACCGTTCTTTCTCACAGCATTTTCCAACGCAGAGGTTATAATATTCTTTGCGATGTACCCATAACCTTTACAGAAGCGGCATTGGGTGCGGAAATAACCGTTCCCACACTTGAAGGCGATGCAAAATTTATAATCCCTGAAGGTACACAAACAGGCAGTACATTCAGATTAAAGGGAAAGGGTATTCCCAATCTGAACAATCCTAAAAATAAGGGTGATCTTGAATTTACCGTAATGCTTGAAGTTCCGAGAAATCTTGATTCAAAGCAGAAGGAGCTGCTTCGTAATTTTGCCGATGCATGCGGCGAAAAAAATTATCAGAAAAAGAAGAAATTTTTCGATAGAAAAAAATAAAAGGGCAGGAGACAAAAAATGAACTGGACTCAGTTAAAGGTTACATGCAAAACCGAGGATCTTAATTCGGTTACGGCAGTTATGAGTATGCTTGATAATCATCTTATGATAGAAGATTACAGTGACATAGAAACAGGTCTTAATACTATTTATGGTGAGCTTATCGATGAAAGTATACTTAATGCAGATAAAACCCATGCAAAGGTAAGCATGTATATAGATGAAAGAAATAATTATAACGATTATCTTCTTTTTATCAAAGAAAGACTTCGCGCACTTGGATTAGAGGACAAAACCACAATAGAGATAATCGGTGTGGACGAAGAGGATTGGGAAAATAACTGGAAGCGTTTCTATAAGCCCTTGAAGATAGGCGAGAATCTTATGATAGTTCCCATGTGGGAGGATTATGAGGCAAAGGACGGTGAGGTTATTGTTAAAATGGATCCCGGTCTTGCCTTTGGCTCCGGAACCCATGAAACAACCAAGCTGTGCGCAACTCTTATTGAAAAATACATGGAACCCGGAATGCATGTTCTTGATGTTGGAACAGGCAGCGGTATTCTTGCAATATGCGAATCCAAATTGGGAGCAAAGGATATAAATGCTTATGATATAGATCCCATCGCGGTTAGGGTTGCAAAGGAAAATGCAGAAAAGAACGGTGTTTACAATATAAATTGCGGAGTATCCGATCTTTTGCGGGATGTAGATATGACCGGCGGTGCATATGATTTTGTAAGTGCCAATATTGTTGCGGATATAATTATCCGTATGACTCCCGAGCTTTCAAGAGTTACCAAAATAGGTTCACTTGTTTGTGTTTCAGGTATAATTGAAGAATATGCAAGAAATGTAATTGAATGTATGGAGCTTCATAATTTTGGCATAGTGGATATTATGACCGATAAGGATTGGAAGGGTATTTTATTCAAAAGATTGGCTTGATTATTTGCATATAAAAACAGAGATTTTTTCTCTGTTTTTTCTTTTTTGGGGATAAAAAATCGGTTTGTGCAATATCTACAATATATATAAATTGTTAATATTCTATAAAAAATAGCTTGATTATTTGACAAATTGACGAATTTGTAGTATAATTGCATAGGAATCGGGGGCTAAAACTGTGAAAGTTTGCTACTTTGCTATATTGATAAAGTTGTTCACTTTATTATAGTTTGTGATATTTCACAAAAAGTGCAAACACCGAAAGCTTTCGACTGTTTTTTTACATATAATAATAAATAATAATTTTTAGGATTCGTAAAGGGGATTCATGTATGTCAAACAGACTTTTTCAAGGCATTATCCAGCAGATGAAGGATGCCATAGACCGTACCATTGGTATAATTGATGAAAACGGCACGGTTATTGCCTGCAGCGAGCTTACAAGAATAGGCGAAACACGCTTAGGTGTAAGGGAAGAGTTGGCTTATTCTGATGATATATTGTGTGCAAAGGGTTATACCTACCGTGCAGTTGGCAATAACATCAAATCCGAGTATGTTATGTTTATTGAGGGCGAAGATGAGTTTGCTCGCACAAATTCACTCATTATGGCACTTATGCTTAACCACATAAAGAGCCTTTATGATGAAAAATATGATAAGAGTTCATTTATTAAGAATATCATTCTTGATAATATTCTTCCCAGTGATATTTATATCAAATCAAAGGAACTTCATTTCAATACCGATGTATACAGAATAGTATATCTTATCAAGTTTTACGGAAAGCTTGATGTTGTTCCTTTTGATCTTGTACAGAACATGTATCCCGATAAATCCAAGGATTATGTTATAAGTGTTGGCGAAAATGATATCGTGCTTGTACGCGAGGTTAAGCCTAACTATGATTCCAAGGAAATAGAAAAGGTTGCCCATACAATGGCAGATACATTCTCCGGTGAGTTCTACACCAGAGTATCTATCGGTATAGGTACAGCAGTAGATAATATAAAGGATCTTGCCCGTTCTTACAAGGAAGCACAGGTTGCTATTGAAGTTGGCAAGGTGTTTGATACAGAAAAGAATATAATCAGCTATGAAAATCTCGGTATAGGCAGACTTATTTATCAGTTGCCTACCACACTTTGTGAGATGTTCTTACAGGAAGTTTTCAAAAAAGGTTCGCTTGAATCTCTTGATTCCGAAACTCTTATGACTATACAGTGTTTCTTTGAAAACAACCTTAATGTTTCGGAAACTTCCAGAAAGCTGTTTGTACATAGAAATACTCTTGTTTACAGACTTGAGAAAATACGCAAGCTTACCGGTCTCGATCTCCGTGAGTTCGAGCATGCTATTACCTTTAAGGTAGCATTGATGGTAAAGAAGTATCTTACATCTAAGCCGGTTAAGTTCTAAACTGTGTCATAACCTCGGCACGGTACAATCAAAGGAGGTAAAAACACATGATTGAATTCAAGAATGTGAGCAAAAAGTATCCTAACGGTACCCTTGCTCTTGACGATGTAAGTTTAACTATCAATGACGGAGAATTCGTATTTATTGTAGGTGAGTCGGGTGCAGGTAAGTCCACCATGCTCAAAACTCTTTTCCGTGAAGAAAAGATAACCTCAGGTTCTCTTATCGTTGACGGTTTCGATCTTAAAAAAACACGCAACCGCAAAATCCCGTATTACCGTCGCAAACTCGGTATAGTTTTCCAGGATTTCAGACTTTTCCATGACAAAACTGTATTTGAAAATGTAGCATTTGCGATGCGTGCGGTTGGCGAATCCACAAAATCCATAAATCGCCGTGTTCCCACAATCTTAAGCATAGTTAACCTTCAGGATAAGGTTAAATGCTTTCCAAGGGAGCTTTCCGGCGGCGAACAGCAGAGAGTTGCTTTGGCGCGTGCTCTTGCAAATAATCCCAGCATTATCATAGCAGACGAGCCTACGGGTAATATAGATCCCAAGCTCAGTCTTGAAATTATGAATCTTCTTATTAAGATACATAAGCACGGTAAAACTGTTATCGTTGTTACTCATGAGAAAAACTTTGTTGACTATTTCCAGCAGAGAGTTATTACAATCAAGGACGGAAAGGTAGTTGACGACAAGGTAGGAGGTATGTTCGATGCGTAGATATAGCCTTGGATACCTTATATCCCAGACCTTTAAGAGTCTTACCCGTAATTCCATGATGACCTTTGTATCGGTTGCGGTTCTGGTTTCTTGTCTTGTGGTTATGGGAACCTTTGCACTTCTTATAGGTAATATTGAAGTTAACCTTAACAAATTAGGCGATCTCAATCAGATTGTTGTTTTCTGTAAGCTTGGTCTTGAGGATGAAGCAGTTGATGAGATAGGTACACAGATACGCGCTTTAAGCAATGTTAAAAAGGACGATGTTAAGTTTGTTTCAAATGAACAGGCACTTTTAGAGGAAAAGGAAAAATACAAAAAATCCTCCAAAGTGTTTGAAAACATGGAAAAGGATAATCCTTATCCCGATAGCTTTGTTATTACATACAAGGATGCCGAAAAGGTAGCCGACCTTGAATATGAGCTCAGCAACATCGAAGGCATTGAAACAGTAAAATGCCGTGCAGATCTTGCACAAACCATAGACAGCATTAAAAACGGTGTTATTATTGCATTTACAGGTTTTCTTGCAATACTTTTCTTTGTAAGCATATTTGTAATAATCAACACGATCAAGCTTGCAGTTATGGCGAGAAGACAGGAAATTTATATTATGCGTTATGTTGGCGCAACAAGAAGCTTTATCACCACACCCTTTATACTTGAGGGTATCAGCATTGGTGTTTTTTCAGCCGGTATATCATTCCTGATCCAGTGGTTCGGATATTCAAAGCTCACAGATGTGGTAGGTTCGGATTACTATATGTTGGACTTCCTTAAATTCTCGGATAAGGTTAATGTATTTGGCTTTTTTGATACAAACATAACATTGATAGTACTTGTTTCCTTCCTTTCGGTTGGTATTATAACCGGTATTATAGGAAGTATGATATCGCTTCGTAAATATCTCAAAGCATAAAATTCTGCTAAAGGAGGTTTATATGAAAAGAATCAGAAAAAAAATAATTGCAATAACCGCCTTTGCGGTAGCATTATTTGTAATTTTCAGCGCAATTCCCATGAACAGAACAAGGGTTAATGCTATAGACACCAGTGTAGAGGCAGAAGAAGCGTTAAGAGATAAGATAAAGGATCTTCAGGGCAAGCAGGATGAGTTGGAAGCGGATATACAGGCTTCAAAATCCGAGCAGCTTGAAACAGAACAAAAGCTTGAATATCTGAATTCTCTTATCTTTACAACAAACGAAGAAATTGTTGCAACAGAAACTCTTATCGAAGAGTTTACCCAGCTTTTGGAGGATACACAGGCTCAGATAGAAGCAACAAAGCTTCAGTTGGAAGAGAACTTTGAATCACTTAAATTAAGACTTAATTATTCTTATGTAGAGGGTGATGCAAGCTATCTTGAAATGTTGCTTGACTCAAAAAGTTTTGTAGAATTTCTCACATCAGCAGAGCGTGTAGGATACATGCTTGAAAGTGACCGTATATTACTTGAAGAAACAGAAGCTGCCCTGGAACAGCTTGAAGTACAGGAAGCAACCTATGATTCGGCACTTGAAGAGCAAAAGGCTCTTAAAGTAGATCTTGAAGCTGTTGTTGCGGAAAGCGAGCTCTTAACCGAAGAAGCCAACGCATATATTGCTCAGCTTGAAGAAGAGCAGGCAGAACTTGAAGAGGATTATGAAGCATTGATCGCCATGGAAGAAGAGTTCAATGCGGAAATTGAGGCAATCCTTGCCGCGCGTATCCCTCCGCCTTCTTCCTCCGGATCAAACGGAGCTAATTATGCTCCAGAATTTGGCGGAACCTTTATCAAGCCCTTGCCCGGAGGTACTTATTATGTTTCCTCCGAATACGGTTGGAGAACCCTTTGGGGATATCAGAATTTCCATTTGGGAATAGATCTTGCAGCCCCTGCAGGAACTCCCGTATATGCTTCTGCAGCAGGTACGGTAGTAACCTCTGCATATCATTACAGCTATGGATACTATGTTCTTATAGATCACGGTGACGGCTTTGCAACCCTTTATGCTCACAACAGTGCGCTTTATGTAAATTCCGGTTCCTATGTTGCCCAAGGACAAAAGATCGCTGCTGTAGGTACAACAGGTTCTTCTTCGGGTAACCATCTGCACTTTGAGGTGAGAGTTAACGGAAGCACCACAAATCCCAGATCCTATGTTGGATTCTAATATATTTATATAGTTATAATGTGGCATTGGCAGATTATTTCTGCCATGCCATATTCCCTATATATAAATAATCCGCTTTTGAGTTAATATGACTTTTTTCCCATATAACGGAGTGTATAATGAAAAAAAGATTTTCTATACTTACCTTTACAGTTGCGGTATTGGCGGCAATAATAATAACATTTCAGGTAACTTATGTTTCCTGTTATATGGTATACAGAAACAAATCGGCAAAAGAACAAAACAGCTTTACCGATATGGATATGCTTAGTGCCATAGATTATGTATATTCAAATTACTATTACGGTGATATGGATAAGGATGCCCTTGAAGAAGCCCTTATTTACGGATATATTTACGGTACCGGAGATAAATACGGTGAATATATGGATGCCGAGAGCTATGCGGAATTTACCGATGACAATAATGGTAAAAATGTAGGTATAGGCTTGAATGTTATATATAACGATGAAATGGAAGCTATTGAGGTAATAAATATTACCCCGGACTCTCCTGCAGAAAAAGCAGGAATTATAATAGGCGACCTTATTGTTAAGGTGGGCGATGAGCTTGTTAGTGATGCGGGTTATTATTCATCCCTTGCAATGATGCAGGGAGAGAAGGATACCGCTGCAGAATTTACTGTAAGCAGAAACGGCAAAGAAATTGAATTTTCGGTAATTCGTACAGAAATAACCCAACATACCGCAGTTGGCAGAATGTATTTAGACGGTATAACGGGAGTAGTGCGTATCGAAGAATTTGATGCAACCACCTTTGAACAGTTTAAATCGGCAATAAAGGAGCTTAAAAAACAGGGCGCCGAAAGATTGGTATTTGATGTAAGGCAAAACCCGGGCGGTGATCTTGAAAGTATAGTTTCGGTGTTGGATTACCTTCTTCCCGAAGGACCGATTATCCGTATTGAGGATAAGGACGGTAACGAGACAACAAGAGATTCGGACAAAAAGCATCTTGATATGCCAATGGCGGTACTTGTAAATGAAAATACCGCAAGTGCGGCAGAGCTGTTTGCTTCTGCTTTGCAGGACTATAAGGCGGCAACCATAGTGGGCAAAACCACCTATGGAAAGGGAAGTATGCAAACTATTATTCCACTTAATGGAGGTGCAGCACTTCGTCTTACCTTTAAAATGTATAAGCCACCTTTTTCGGATAGCTATGACGGTATCGGTGTTGTTCCCGATATTGATGTTGCTTTGTCCGGGGAAGTTGAAGATATAAGTTTATATAAGCTTACGGATGAAAATGACACTCAGCTTATAAGAGCAATTGAATTTTTAAATACAAGAAAATAATTTTTAAGGAGATAAAATCATGGCAGAACCTATTGTAGTAACCCCCGAAGGTTTAAAAAAATTACAGGACGAATTAGAATATTTAAAGTCCACAAAGCGTAAGGAAAATGTTGAAGCTATCAGAGTTGCGCTTTCCTTCGGTGACCTTTCCGAAAACAGCGAATACGATGAGGCAAAAACCGAGCAGGGTAAAACAGAAAGCCGCATCATTGAGCTTGAAGAAATGCTCAAAAATGTAAAGGTTATAAGCGAAAATGAGATAAAAACAGATATTGTAAATGTTGGTAATGTAGTTCTTGTTTTTGATGTTGATTTTGATGAAGAAATAGAATACAGCGTAGTTGGTTCTACCGAAGCTAATCCTATTGAAAACAAGATTTCAGATCAGTCTCCCATAGGCAAGGCACTTTTAGGCGCAAAGGTTGGCGACACAGTTACCTTTGAAACTCCCGGTGGAGAAGCAAGCTTAAAGATATTAAAGATTTCTAAGTAATAAAGGACGAAAAAATGGAAAAGACAAAAGTAAATGAAGCAGCAGTTCAGGAAGATCTTTCCGAAATTCTGCAGATCAGACGAGATAAGCTTGCTGCACTTCGTGAAGCAGGTAAGGATCCCTTTGAAATAACTAAATTTGATTTTACACATACAAGTGATACAGTAAAGAATAATTTTGACGAGCTTGAAAATCAGACCGTAGTTCTTGCAGGAAGAATGATGAGCCGCCGTATCATGGGTAAGGCATCCTTCTGTCACCTTCAGGATAATGACGGTAAAATTCAGGTTTATGTTAAGAGAGATGATGTTGGCGAGGATGTATATCCCGAATTCAAAAAGTGGGATATCGGTGATATCATAGGCATCAAGGGCTTTGTATTCAAAACTAAAACAGGTGAAATTTCTGTTCATGCTCAGGAGATCACACTTCTTGCAAAGTCACTTCTTCCCCTTCCCGAAAAATTCCACGGTTTAACAGACCGCGAAACAAGATACCGTCAGAGATATGTTGACCTTATAGTTAATCCTGAGGTTAAGGATACCTTTGTTAAGCGTAGTCTTATACTTCGTGAGCTTCGTCATTTCCTTGATTCCAAGGGATTTTTAGAGGTTGACACACCCATTCTCACTCCCTTTGAAATAGGTGCATCCGCAAGACCTTTCTATACTCACCACAATACCCTTGATATGGATATGGTTCTTCGTATCGAAACAGAGCTTTATTTAAAGCGTCTTATTGTTGGCGGTATGGATAGAGTATACGAGGTTGGCCGTATCTTCCGTAATGAGGGTATGGACCCCAAGCATAATCCCGAATTTACATCTATCGAGCTTTATCAGGCATACACCGATTACCATGGCTTAATGGATCTTGTTGAGGATATGATGAAAACTGTTACTTTAAAGGTTTGCGGTACACTTCAGATTCCCTACCAGGGACACATTATTGATATTTCCAATTGGGAAAAGCTTACCATGGTTGAGGCTGTTAAGAAATACAGTGGAGTTGACTTCAATAAGGTTGAAAGTGACGAAGAGGCTATTGCTCTTGCAAAGGAACATAAAGTTGATCTTCCCGAAATTCCTTCAAAGGGTGCGATTATTGCAGAATTCTTTGATGCATTTGTTGAAGAAAAGCTTATTCAGCCTACCTTTATCTACGATTATCCCGTAGAAATAAGTCCTCTTGCAAAGCGTAAGCCTGAAGATCCCATGTTTACAGAGCGTTTTGAATACTTCATTAACGCAACAGAATTCGGTAACGCATTCTCTGAGCTTAACGACCCCATAGATCAGAAGCAGAGATTCGAAAAGCAGGTTGCAGACCGCAAAGCAATTGAACCCGATACAAAGGCAGAGGTAGACTATGACTATATCAACGCACTTGAATACGGTATGCCTCCTACAGGCGGTTTAGGCTTTGGTATTGACCGTCTTGTTATGCTTCTTACAGACAGCGCATCTATCCGCGATGTTCTTCTTTTCCCCACAATGAAGCCTACAGAGACTCCCAAGAAGGAAAAGGCGGAAGCAAAGACAGTTGAAGTTGCCCCCGCAGTTGAAGCAAATGAAATAATAGATTTTTCCAAGGTTGAGATTGAGCCTCTCTTTGCAGACTGTGTTGACTTTGAAACCTTCTCTAAATCTGATTTCAGAGCAGTTAAGGTGAAGGCTTGCGAAGCAGTTAAAAAGAGTAAAAAGCTTTTACAGTTCACTCTTGATGACGGAACAGAAAATGACCGTACAATTTTAAGCGGCATCCATGCCTTTTATGAGCCTGAAGAACTTGTAGGTAAAACTCTTATTGCAATTACAAATCTTCCCCCCAGAGCAATGATGGGTATTGAATCCAACGGTATGCTCCTTTCTGCAATTCATACCGAAGAAGGCGAAGAAAAGCTCCACCTTCTTATGGTTGATCCCCATATCCCCGCAGGCGCAAAGCTTTATTAAGATAAAAGTTAAGGACTATGATGTGTATTTTTTCATCATAGTCCTTTTAATTTTAAACTACCAAGCCTTTACCACTTCCGTGGTGAGGGGTTGTTCTTTTTTGTGCAGCCAACGAAAAAACCTCTGCCGACAAAAGCAGAGCGTTTTTAAATATTCTTGATTAGTCTTCTTCCAAGAGCTTGGCAGGGGATACTTTTAATACTTGCGCGATCTTGAATAAGGTTTCAAGCGAAACGCCACGCACCGTACCGGTGCCTTCAACCTGACCAACAAAGCTTACACTTTTGCCGATAAGTTCAGCAAAATATTCTTGCGTAAAACCTGCTTTTCTTCTGTAATATGCAATCTTCAGTCCAAGAGTTATATACTTATCCGGAAATTCTGTCTTCATTTTGTCACTCCTTTTCCTTTATACATATATATTACTGAAAAAAGGAGTAATTTATTATAAGAAACAACTGCAGATATATTCACTTTAAGTGAAAGAAGGTATATAATAAGTAAAAAATTATTTACTCTGGAGGAATATATATGCACGATAATGCCTGCTGCTTTTTCTGTCACAGAACCATAAACGAAACCGACGAACTCAGAACTAAAATAACCGAAGTTGTTGAAAGACTGATTAAGGACGAAAATGTAGATACATTTTTGTTCGGAAGCAAAAGTCAATTCGCCAGCCTCTGCCTCAAGCTCGTGACCAAATTAAAAGAAAAATACCCACACATAAAGCGAATCTATGTGCGGGCGGAATTTCCGATTATAAATGAAAGTTATACGGCATACTTATTAAAATCCTACGACGAAACCTATTATCCCAAAAAGCTTCACGGTACAGGCAGAGCCGCCTATGTAGAGCGTAATTACGAAAAGATAAACAAGAGCAAATATTGTATCATTTATTACAATGAACAAAATGTTCTTGCCGGTTTCAAAAGTGGCACTAAAATTGCTCTTGATTATGCAATCAAAAAGGGCAGGAATATTATTTTACTTGATTGAAAAACAAGTTTTTATATGCTATAATAACTAAAAATTAAAAGGAGATGCGTAATGAAAAGGGAAGAGCTTTTTAAAAGCATATTAAATCAGGATAAGGCACCGGTTGTAGTATGTGATATGGAGTCTACCATTGTATATATGAATCCTTCCGCAATTGCCAGGTATCATGGGGATCTTACAGGGAACAGTATAAAAGACTGTCACCCTGCTGCCGCAAATAAAAAAATAGATCTGGTACTTGAGTGGTTTGGCAAGAGTAAAGAGAACAACATTGTTTTCACATATCATAACAGGGAGGAAAACAAGGATGTGTATATGGTAGCTCTTCGGGATTTAAAGGGTACTCTTATCGGATATTATGAAAAGCATGAATTCCGCAATAAAGAAAATTCAAATCCTTATCATTTTTGTGTTTAATAAGAGCATAAGATCATATACTAAATAACTATTTTGTCAATTTTCTGTAGTTCTTCTTCGCTGAATGAAAGATTTTTTGTCATATTAAGGTTTTCAATTATTTGTTCGGGCTTTGAAGCACCTATAAGGACACTTGTGATCTCTTGGCGGCGGTATAGCCATGCAAGAGACATCTGCGCAAGTGTCTGATTTCTGTTTTTGGCAATTTCGTTGAGCTTTTCTGTTTTGTAAATTAATTCTGCAGAAACAGAAGCTTCTTTTAAAAATCTTCCGTCCGTCATTATACGGCTATCCGTTGGGATTCCGTTAAGATAGCGGTTACTCAAAAGCCCCTGTGCCAAGGGGCTGAAGATTATCATACCCTTTTTTTCCGAAATTGCGGCATCAAGAATTCCGTTTTTTTCAACAGTTCTGTCTAATATAGAATATCGGTTTTGATTTATCACAAAGGGGCAATGAAGTTCGTTTAATATTTTTGCAGCCTCTTTCATTTTGGTCCCCTCATAATTTGAAAGTCCAATATACAGAGCTTTTCCGCTTTTTACAATATCATTAAGAGCCCACATGGTTTCATAAAGGGGGGTATCGGGATCGGGACGGTGGTGATAGAAAATATCAACATATTCGAGCCCCATTCTTTTAAGGCTTTGGTCAAGGCTTGCAATAAGATACTTTCTGTTTCCGTTATCTCCGTAAGGTCCTTGCCACATATTATAGCCGGCCTTTGTACTGATTATCAATTCATCGCGATATGCCCTCATATGTTCGTTTAGGATTTTTCCGAAATTCCTTTCGGCACTTCCCGGAGCAGGCCCGTAATTATTTGCTAAATCAAAATGAGTGATACCGTGATCAAAGGCGGTAAAACACATTCTGCACATATTTTCAAAGTTGGAATTATCGCCGAAATTATGCCATAAGCCAAGGGATATGGCAGGAAGCTTTAATCCGCTGTCACCGCATTTTCTGTATATCTGTGAATCGTATCTGTTTTCCTTTGCGCTGTATTTCATAACTTTCCCCTTTTCGGTTGAATTTAATATAATTATTATAACCCGTAAATAAAAACATTTCAATATTTTATTATATTCTTATAGTTTAATATATAATTTGTAATATTATGTAACATTATTGAAAAAACACTGTTGGTGTGTTATAATGTAGGCAACACAGTAGTATTGAGAGAAATATTGCAAGATTTACAGGAGGTTTAAAATGTTTATAACAAAAAGAAAGATTATTGCATTGGCTTTAACACTTATTTTCCTTTTGAGTCTTTGTGCGTGCGGTGGCAAAAAGGATAATTACAGCGTTGGTACTCTAACAGAGGATGGCAAATTGGTATGGTATTTCGGCGGTGACGGACTGTTTTCGGCGGATACTGATGTAGAAAGCTATTTTGAGGGTATAGATGACACGGTTGATCCGGCAAGCATATACAGTTCTTTGGAGTTTACCGAAGAAATGATATACGGTTCTTATACACTTAATAACAGTGAAAAGGATATTGATAAGGTAAGAGAAGATATTCCTTTTGAAGAAGTAAATTTCAAGGACGGTGCTCTTAGTGTATCATCACTTCCCGTAGCTGTATTTTTCGGCGCAGATCATGTTTGTAACTCAGAAACCTCTTACAATTACGGAGATTTTCAGGATGTGAAAGATATAGAGGTTGCTGTTATCAAGCTTGCAACCAAAGATAAGGTTGGTACTGTTATCTGTTCCTATGAACTTAACGGTAACAGCGTTACATTCAAACAGCTTGAGCAGAACAATAAAGCCGGAGAGGATTTCAGCTATGAATATACCGGTGTTGAATTTACATACAATTTTGAACTTTGCGGTCCTTATTTCACATTTTCCAAGGGTACAAGCTCTCTTCAGTTAAAGGCATTCTGCTTTACCGAAAATGTGAGCGACAAGGCAGGAATCAGCGGATATTCTCTCATTGATTCTCCCCTTATAGACGAACTTGATTATTTTGCAAGCTCGGAAAATTGGAACTATGCTGTAAGACGCGATGGCAGCTATTATGATACCTCTGCATACAAAATGACCGATGACGGCATATTTACCGCATATCTTTCCGATAAGCCCGTAGAAGGCGAAGAAGAGGTTTTCACAAATCAGTATGCATATATTATACAAAGTGATGCAAGTGCATTCTTTAACACTTTCGGTATAATCCTTCTTGATGGTGAAAAGCAGTATTATTATACCGATGATATTACCGCAAGAGAAGCGCGTACTCTTGAAGATCAGGGTGTTGATGTAAGCGGACTTACAGAGGAAAAGATAAAGGAAATTGCAGAAAAGAAATCTGATCTCTTTGATGATCTTTACAATGAATTTGAAACGCAGGGAATCAATGTAACAGTTAACCGCAGTACAGGTGAAATTGCAATGGATTCCTCCGTATTGTTCGGTGGAGATTCTGCCCTTCTCAATGATGAAGGAAAGCAGCTGCTTGATAAGTTCCTTGCGGCATATACATCTATTATCTACAGTGAAAAATATGACGGCTTTATAACCAAAACAATGGTTGAGGGCCATATTGCACCAATTGCAGGCAGTACCTATGAAAGCGGACTTCCTCTTTCGGAGGAAAGAGCCAATAATGTTAAGGATTATTGTGTTTCATCAGAAACAGATTCAAGACTTTCTTCAACTCTTGAAGCGGTAGGTTTGTCTAATACCAAGCCTATATACGATGCAAACGGTGAAGTTGATCTTGCAGCATGCAGAAGAGTATCTTTCCGTTTCTTAGTGAATATCGAAGAGTAATTAAAAAACAGCAGGACCGTGAACTTCATGGTCCTGTTAACAAATTTAAGAAATAAAAAACAGTATAATGAATAGTTATCTTAAAAATCTTGAAAAAATAGAATTTGTTATAACAAACTCGTGTACGGGAAAATGTAAGCATTGTTCAGAGGGAAACCATTTATCCAACGGCATATCTATAGATGTTGAAGCAGCAGTAAATGCTTTAAAAGCTGTTACGGAAATATATAAAATTAAAACCGTAATGACCTTTGGCGGTGAGCCCCTTTTGCATCCCGAAACTGTGGCGGCCATTCATTGCGTTGCCCGTGATAGGGGGGTGGAAAAAAGGCAGGTTATTACAAACGGATTTTTTTCAAAGGATAGTAACTGTATACATAAGGTTGCGCGGATGCTTTTTGCGGCGGGTGTAAATGATCTGCTGCTTTCGGTGGATTGTTTTCATCAGGAATTTATTCCTAGTGATACGGTAAAACTGTTTGCAGAAGAGGCCTTGAGTGTAGGATTGCCTATCCGCACACAGCCTGCATGGCTTGTTAGTAAAGAGGATGATAATCCGTTTAATCTTAAAACAAAGGAAATACTGTCCGAATTTAAAAAAATCGGTATAGAAGAAAACAAGGGGAATGTCATTTTCCCTCAAGGAAATGCTCTTGTATATTTCAAAGAGTATTTCGCGGATAATATCCCTGAAAACCCTTATATCGAGGATCCCGAAAATATCAGGTGCATATCCTTTGATCCTCAAGGGAATGTTCTTGATGAAAGTATCTATAAAAAGGATATAAAGGAAATTTTGAACAACTATAAACCAAAGTTAAGGTGAGGTGAAAGTATGCCGTTACAAATAATTCGCCGGGATATAACAAAAATGCAGGTGGATGCCATTGTAAATACTACCAATGAAGAAATGGTCGGTTACAGCGGTGTTGACCTTGCTGTACACGAAGGTGCAGGGCCTATGCTTGATGCAGAATGCGCCAGGATAGCTCCGCTTGGACTTGGTACGGCTAAAATTACAAGCGGATATAATCTCGATGCCAAGTATATTATTCACACTTCCGGTCCTGTATGGCAAGGCGGACTTGTTGGAGAAAGCATTATATTGAAATCCTGCTATATCGAATCTCTCAAACTTGCTGTGGTTCACGGTTGCAATTCTATCGCTTTTCCCCTTATTTCATCCGGTACATACGGCTATCCAAAAGACCAAGTGTTAAAATTTGCTATTCAGGTAATAACGGAATTTCTGTTTGAGCACGAATTGACGGTATACATCTGTGTATATGACCGAAGCTCCTATGAGTTCAGCAAAGAATTGTTTTCAGATATTACCGAATTTATAGAAGACGAGGATGAAGAGAAAGAACAGGAAGATTTATACGAAGATAGTTCGGAATCTGCGGATCTGTTATGCGAATCCATAATATTAAAGGAAGCTTTACCCACGGTGGGAAAAGCCGAAGCCTGCAAATGTAAATATAACAGAGCCACCGATAAAAATCTCGAAGAATATATGAAGGCAATGGATAAGTCCTTTGCATACAAGTTGTTCGACCTGATCGACGAACGGGGCATGACCGATGTTGAGTGTTATAAAAAAGCCAACATAGACAAAAAGACCTTTTCTAAAATCAAATGTAATCCAAATACATACAGACCGTCTAAACAAACTGCCGTTGCCTTTGCAATAGCTCTGAAATTGAATTTAGACGAAACACAGGCTCTGCTTGCATCTGCCGGACTTACATTATCGCGCAGTTTTGTGTTTGATAAAATAATCCGTTATTTTATTCAAAAGGAGATCTATGATATTTTTGAAATAAACGAGGCATTGTTTGAATTCGATCAAGTGCTTTTGGGTTGTTGATTAAAAGTCTCCCGGCAAGCGACCATTTCAATTTAATAAACCGGTATAATGTGGTTGTAAGGTTAAGAAAGCCTTGCAACCACATTTTCTTTTTGGAGGTATGCAAGATGATTGGCGTAATTATTGGTGACGTTGTAGGCTCAAGATTTGAGTTCGATAACTACAAGTCAAGGGACTTTGAGATGTTTGATAAGGAGTGTGATTTTACAGACGATTCAGTTATGACGCTGGCAATAGCAAAGGCTCTGCATCCGTACGAAACTATTACCGATTACGAGGTTTTCAAGAAAGAACTTGTAGCGGTAATGCATGAGGTTGGAATGAGATACCCTCACTGTGGCTATGGTGGTCGTTTCTGCGTGTGGATGATGAAGAACCATACAGAACCCTATAATAGCTATGGAAATGGTTCTGCGATGCGTGTAGCACCAGTAGGGTGGTTTGCAAGCACGCTTGAAGAGTGCGAAGCGTTGGCGGCGGCAACGGCAGAGGTAACTCATAACCACCCGGAAGGAATAAAGGGTGCGGTCGCGGTAGCCGGAGCAATTTATCTCGCAAAAACCGGCAGTACAATGGAGGAAATCAAGGAATACATCAAACAGTATTACACCATCGACTTCACCCTTGATGAAATTCGTGAAGATTACGATTTTTACGAGATCTGCCAGAAATCGGTTCCCCAGGCATTGGAAGCGTTCTTTGAATCCACAAGCTTTGAGGATGCAATTCGTAATGCCATCTCCATCGGTGGCGACAGCGATACCATTGCAGCAATAACCGGATCTGTTGCCGAAGCCTTTTACGGCACAGATAATGATATGAAAGATACGGTACTTTCATATCTGGATACCTATCTTTTAGAAATTGCCGAAAACTTTGTAAAGAAATTTATTGATAAGGAGTAATAATCATGGAAAGAAAAAATAACATTACAGAACTCGTATTTATTCTCGACAGAAGCGGATCTATGTCCGGCCTTGAATCGGATACTATCGGAGGTTTTAACTCTATGATCGAAAAGCAACGCAAGGAATACGGCGAATGCTATGTATCTACAGTGCTCTTTGATAATGACAGTGAAGTGCTTCATGACAGAGTGAAGCTTTCCGAGATCAAAGCTATGACCGACAAAGAATATACCGTCCGCGGCTGTACAGCTCTTATAGATGCACTTGGCGGTGCGATTCATCATATTGGTAACATTCACAAGTATGCTCGCCCCGAGGATGTACCGGCACACACGATGTTTATTATCACCACCGACGGTCAGGAAAATGCAAGTCATAAATATACAAGCCAGAGTGTTAAACGCATGATCGAGCGTCAGAAAGAAAGGTACGGTTGGGAATTCCTTTTCATCGGTGCGAATATTGATGCAGTGGAAACAGCGGCAAAATACGGTATAGACAGGGAGCGTGCGGTAAATTATAATGCCGACGGCAAGGGCACCAAAATTCTATATGAATCGGTATCCAAGGCGGTTTGCAGTATGCGTAACTGCGATGCGGTTTGTGCGGATTGGAGCGAGGAAATCAATGCCGATTATCAAAAAAGAAGCAAAAAATCCCGCTAAAGTCCGTTTTTTTGGACATCCAAGAATTTATAATGATATCAGAAAGCTCAGAAAAAACAAAATTGGAGGTTATTATGGATAAAGGATTTTTTGGAATGCTTTTTGATTTAGACGGCAACGGTGAACTAGACAGCTTTGAACGGGCGTGTGATCTTGGTACTTTTGTTTCGATGCTGGAGGAAGAAGAGAAAAAAGAATTTTTCGATGATACCGGACTTGACACCGATGATTTTGAATGATCTTTTTTGGTGTGTCAGAAACATTCGGAGATTGTTGTGAGAAATGGATGATTACAATGCATTCAAAAGTACAATGAACAATTCGGAAGGCGGATGTGAAATCGGCTGCCTTTCTCCCGGAGTGATTGCCTTTCTTGTGATTTTGCTTGTCATATATCTTATAGGCAAACTTGGTTGAAATATGAAGCAAGAAATGGTATAATCAGAGTAATACAATACTTGAATTATTTAGGTTTATATGCTATGATAAGAGAAGAAAATGTCAAAAATACTAACAAAGGAAGAATTTAAGGAGCATCTTCATAAATATTATACCGAGCATTTCGGTAAAAGGGAAAGTGATATATTTTATGAATCCGACGCAGTCAATGTAATAACTTTTTTGCGTAACGGGAAATTTATTACCCTAAAATGTCATATTCTCAGCGGCGAGATTGAGAAATTTATTGAGGAAAGTTCAAAAGAATAAAACGGTATAATAATTGTTTTATTTCGTATTCTTGAGATAATGCAGTTTGGCGAGCAAATAGAGACTACGGATGGTATACGAATATAACGGAGTGTATATATGAAAAAAGTAATAGTGATCGGCTGTCCCGGAGCAGGCAAATCTACCTTTTCAAGGCTGCTTGGCGAAAAAACGGGTTTGCCTCTTTATCATCTTGATCTTATATGGCATAAGGCAGACAGAACCACCGTATCCCGCGCAGAATTTGATAGTGAGCTTAAAAAACTTATTATGAAAAATGAGTGGATAATAGACGGAAATTACGGCAGAACTCTTGAAATGCGCCTTAAGGCTTGCGATACGGTTTTTCTTTTCGATCTTCCCACAGAGCTATGCCTTGAGGGAGCACTTTCTCGTATAGGTAAAAAACGTGAAGATATGCCTTGGGTTGAGGAGACTTTTGACGGGGAATTTAAGGAATGGATACTGAATTTTAATAAGGATCAGATGCCGTTGGTATATTCCTTGCTCGAAAAATATAAGGATAAAAATATAATTATTTTCAAATCGCATAAGGAGGTTGATGAATATGTTAAAGGACGGTAAGGGTGAAATGTTTTTCCCCGGAGAGGATTGGAGAGTTGAGAGAAAGAAAAAGACGCACGCGCTTAATCAGGAATACAATTCTTTAACTGAATATCAACCCGAAAAAAGAAAAGAGATCTTACGCGAAATACTTGGGGAGCTTAACGAAAATGTCGTTTGTCAGGGCCCTGTAACCTTTCACTACGGTATACATACAAAAATAGGAAAGAATACCTTTATAAATTTCAACTTCACCTGTCAGGATGATTGCGAGGTAACGATAGGTGAAAATTGCGATTTCGGTCCCAATGTTACTATTGTTACTCCCATACATCCTCTATTACCCAATGAAAGAAGGGCACTTATGTGCCCTGACGGTGTTGGCAGACGCCTTTGTTATGCAAAGTCCGTTCATGTTGAAGATAACTGTTGGATATGTGCGGGTGTAACCATTCTCCCCGGTGTCACAATTGGTAAGGGTTGCGTTATCGGTGCGGGAAGTGTTGTAACCAAGGATATTCCGCCATTCTCCTTTGCCGCAGGAAACCCCTGCCGGGTTATCCGTGCCATAACCGAGGCAGATTCTATGGTAAATATGCCTGAAATTTTGGGTGACTGCAAGGTTATTGAAGAATAGATATTGAAAAAACGATTATAATGTGATATAATAAAGTATCAATAAATTTTAAAGAGGTAATAAAATGAATAAGCTTACAGATTGTTTTGAATTATCAAATGGCGTTAAGGTTCCTTGTCTCGGCTTTGGTACATATCTGATGCCTGCAGAGGAAACAAAGGCTTCTGTTCTTGCGGCATTAAAGGCAGGTTACCGTCATATCGATACCGCTTTTGCTTACGGTAACGAAGCTCCCGTTGGTGAAGCTATTAAGGAATCCGGCATTGCCCGTGAAGATATTTTTGTAACAACCAAGCATTGGATAATCGACCGCGGCTACGAAAAAACACTTGCTGCAATTGATACATCCCTTGCTAATCTCGGTCTTGATTATATCGACCTTTACCTTATCCATTGGCCTTGTGTTGAAAAGGTTACTCCCGATTGGGCAAAGATTAACGCTGAAACATGGCGCGGTTTTGAAGATGCTTACAAGGCAGGAAAAATCAAGGCTATCGGTGTAAGTAACTTCCAGAAGAAGCATATTGATGCACTTAATGAATATGCCGAAATCAAGCCTATGGTGAATCAAGTTGAATTCCACCCCGGTTACCTCCAGATGGATACCGTTGAATACTCAAAGGAGCAGGGAATGCTTGTTCAGTCCTTCTGTCCCCTTGCAAACGGTGCTGTATTTAAGGATGATACAATGAAGGCAATGGCAGCGAAGTATGAAAGAAGTGTTGCACAGCTTACCCTCCGCTTTGTACTTCAGTGCGGTCTTAATCCCCTTACAAAGTCAGTTAACCCTGCAAGAATTGAAGAAAATTCAAAGATCTTTGATTTTGAAATTTCTGCCGAGGATATGGAAATAATTAAAGCACTTCCCGAAATGGGCTTTACAGGATGGCTTCCCGAAGAAGCTCCTGCTGATGCACTTGTAAACGGTTAAATGTTTCGATCCCGTATTTTATACGGGATCTTTTATTTATGAATTTTTAAATGACAAATTGTGAATATATATTGCATTCCGGTAATATCTGTGATATAATAATTATATTATGATATGTGAGGTGAACATAGATGTTTTGTAATAAATGCGGTGCCGAAATAAAGGATGATGCGAAATTTTGTCCCTATTGCGGAGATTCTAATGATGGGGATGAAAAAACTATACAACTTTTGAAAAAAGAAGCGGTATCGCCATCGTATTATAATGAAGCTGCAAATACTGCTCCTCAAAAACGAAAGAAGCCTGTTGTAGGAATTATTATAGGTGTTTTGGTGGCTGTTCTGGCATTAGGGTTGATTGTTACTCTTTTAATAGTCGGTCTTATAGCTGCAGGTATAGGCGGTGCAAGCTTTTTGAGCTTTAAAAATGATAAGGGTGAAAAGATAGAGCTTGAAGAAGATGATGATATGTTTGAAATTGAGCCCTATGAAACTAAGGAATATAAAGCTCCGGAAACAGAATATGAGCCTATAGTGGAAACAGAAGCAATAGAAACTGTTGCTCCTCCCGAAGAATCGGATCCCTTGAAATATTTCGTTGAAAACTGTGACAGTATGTATTTCACTTCCGATTATATCAAACAATTTGATGAGGTGGATTGCCGCTGCGCAAGAAATGCACCTTATGCACGTCATGGAAGAATATTCCAAACGGACTCACTTACCGAGTATTTTATGCAGTTTGATTGGTATAATCCCCGTATACATCCGGATTATTTCAATGAAAGCGTTTTGAATGCATACGAGCTGTCTAACAGGGATCTTATCATAGAATATGAAAAGCAAATGAAATATAATAATTACAGATAATAAAACAATATAAGGAGAATATTATGAAAAAAAGAATTTTAAGTATTTTATTGACATTGGCAATACTTCTCTCTTGCATTTCGGCTTTTGGAATCACATCAAACGCAGGATATACAACCTCGGAAGGACAACTTCCTTTTACAGATATAAGCTTTGATGCCTGGTATTATGAAAGTGCGGAATTTTGTTATATTAACGGTATTATAAACGGTCAGGGTAATACATATACCTTTGCACCAAATGTTACCCTTACAAGAGCAACATTTGTTGTTATGTTAGGAAGAGTTTTGGATGCTGATCTTTCATATTATACATACTCCAGCTTTACTGACTGTCCTGTTGGTGAATGGTATACCGCAAGTGTGGAATGGGCGGCAGGAAACGGATATGTAAACGGTACAGGTAACAATAAGTTTTCACCCAATGCTTCCATAACCCGCGAGCAGGCTGCAGTAATGTTTTCAAGAATTCTTGAAAAGCAGGGTTATGTTATAAGCGTTTCCGGGGATATTCTTTCCTCCTATAAGGATGGAAAAAATGTATCCGATTGGGCAAAGAACGGTGTTATGCAAACTCTTGCATCAGGGCTTATCGGAAGCACAAACAGTAATTACAGTGAATTTTCTCCCCATATGACTATGACAAGAGCCCAGGCAGCGAAAATGTTTACATCATTGATAAGAGAATATCTTAGCGCAAAATGCAAGCATGATTATAAAGATGCAACTTGTACAAAGGGCATGACCTGCAGAAAATGCGGTATTGTTGAATCTCTTCCTACAGGCCATTACTGCAATTATCTCAGCTGTGATAACGGTGACAACTGTATAAATTGCGGCTTGTATATCGATGCTCTCGGTCATACTACAACCATGGGAGTTTGCGGCCGTTGCGGTCAAGAGGTATTTAGTTCAGATTATAAAAAAGTATCATATTATATGGTTCAACACGGAACTGCCGGTGAAAACTATCAGAAATACTACCTTATAAATTATATGGATTATTCGGACGGTGATTCGGATTATTGCGAATTAATATACTATCCTTCCTCGGCAAGTTTTGATATTTATTATCTTTACGAATTTGCAGACGGTGACTATGTGTATATTACAATAGGTATCCCCGGTGTTTTGTCAAGCTATAATGTTCAAGCTGTTTATATAGATGCTTATTATGAGGATATTCTCTATTATGCAGAAGGAACTGTAAGCACTTATACTCAAGACTTTACATGCAGTTATTATGACGGTTCTTCCTCTAATAAAAGTAGCTTTATGGCTATGGTAGACCAGGCTGTTGAAAATGCAATTTTCCATACAGACATAATGTTAAACAATCTTTGCGGTGAAAGCAGTGCTGCGTTCGGTTTTTAATACAGCTTTATAATACAATGTCCCCCGTTACGGGGGATATTGTATTAAATTTTATTATTGCAAAAACAAAGGAAATATATGAAAACTCAAATTTATGCAACCTTCGGGCCTTCCTGCAAGGATATAAAAACACTTAAAAAAATGGTAGAAAACGGGCTGTGCGGAATGAGATTGAATCTGTCTCATTTATCCTTACCCTGCGCAAAAGAATATATAGATAATTACAGGCAGGCCGCCAAAGAGTTTGGCACAGATATTCATCTGCTCATAGATATGCAGGGCCCGGAGCTTCGTGTGGGTGATACTGAGGATATTGTCTTAGAATGCGGAATGTATTATAACAATATCCCTTTGCCGGCTGAAGTTATTTCTTCAATAGAGGAAGGCGATAAGGTTTTATTTGATGACGGAAAGCTCCTTTGTACGGTTACAAAGGAAAAAAGCTTTTATGTTATAAGAGGCGGTTTACTTAAAGCACACAAAAGTGTTAAAGTTGAAGGCAAGGATATAAAAATGCCTTGTTTAACTGAACATGATATAAAAAACATCAGGCACGCCAAGGAATACGGTGTTACAGCCATTATGCAGCCCTTTGTGCGCGATGCACAGGATATTATGAATGTGAGGGCTGTGTTGCGTGAAAACGGCGCAGAGGGCTTGAAAATCCTTGCTAAAACAGAGAATAGAATTGCTGTTGAAAATTTAAAAAGCATTGTTAAGGAAGCAGACGGTATTGTAATAGCACGAGGCGATCTTGGTAACGATATGCCCTTATGGGAACTGCCGGGTGTACAAAAACAGATAGAGGAAGCCTGCAAAAATGCAAACAAGCCGTATATCGTGGTAACACAGATGCTTGCATCCATGGAAAATTCTCCTGTTCCCACCCGTGCAGAGGTTTCTGATATATTTCATGCCGTTTACCACGGGGCATTCGGAGTTATGATAACGGGGGAAAGTGCTATAGGAAAATATCCGGTTGAAGCAGTAAAATACCTTGCCAAAACCGCAGAAAATGCAGAATTCCTGCGCCGGTCCAAGGCAGATTCCGATAGTTTCATCAATGCAAAAACAGAGTAAAGGGTTGAAATTTAACATTTCAACCCTTTTAAAATTATAATAATACTTCTTTTCCTGTTTCGGCAGATTCATAAATGGCATTAAGAATCTTAATCATATTGATACCCTGTTGGGGAGTGAATATAGGATCGGTACCGTTCTGAACCACATCGGCAAAATGACGGATCGCACCGTCATGTCCCCAGCTTCCGCGAGGATGAGGATATTCATCGCACATTGTTCCATGTCGTTCAATGAAAAGTCGAAGATCATCATTTTCAATTATTGCACCGGCTTTTGTGCCGCGGAGCTCAACATATCTTGTATCGCTTATTATATTTGATTCCCAGCTGAATTCAAGAGCAAGAGAAGCACCGTTATCAAACTTAATATAACCTGTTGCCATATCTTCAACATCAAAGGTGTAATCATGGTTATTGTTGAATTTATTAAATGTGGTTCCCGTAACACTTACAGGCTTGGGATTACCCATAAGGTACATGGCAAGGTCTATCATATGAACGCCAAGGTCTATAAGTGGACCGCCGCCGGATTCTGCCTTTTTTGCAAACCAGGAACCGGGTTTCGGAACACCTCTTTTGCGTACCCAGGCGCAACGGGCATTATATATTTCCCCGCATTCTCCGTTGTCAATCATTTTCTTCAGGTGTATAGCGGCAGGAGTAAAGCGGTTGTTACGCATTGCCATAAGAACACGGCCGTTTTTATCAGCTGCATCTCTCATAGCTTCAACCTCTTTAGCGGTCATTGCATCGGGTTTTTCGGTTAAAACATGCTTGCCTGCATTAAGCATTTCTATTGCAACGATAGAATGGAGATAGTTGGGAGTGCAAATATCTACGGCATCAACATTTTCATCCTTTGCTATATCTTTATAGTCGGTAGTAGTATATGCATTTGCACAGCACTTATATTTTCCTTTTAAATAATCGAAACGAGTGGTATCGATATCACAAAGGGCAACTATTTCAATACCGTCATTTTTTTCATAGTTTGATAAGTGAGCACCGTCGGCAATGCTGCCGCAACCAACGATTGCAACTTTAAGTTTGTTAGCCATAGTAGTTTCCTCTTTATTTGAAAAAGTTTATACTTGAATTATACATAAATTATTATTGAAAATCAA
>JAFYPJ010000028.1 GCA_017547545.1 Clostridia bacterium
GAAGAAGTGCTTCTGCATCCTGAATAATTGCTTCGTAATCCTTGGAACGGTGGCTCAATTCCATAACGGACATACCGCTTTCACCGTAGCAAATAAGATCCTTCTGTGCCTTTTCAAGTACTTCCATGGGAAGCATGGAGGGACCTGCTGAAAAATTATAAACTCTGTTCATTATTATATCTCCTGTTAAATTATTATTTTATTATTAGATCCTTTGCAGATCTTTTTGGTACATGGTGAATATTGTTCTCATCCCTGTAATACTTTACACTGCCCTTTTCATCTTCAATTACGGGAAATTCCAAGGGATAACCTAAAGCAATAACTAATTTGGGCTTTATATTTTCGGGTAAAGAGAAATATTCTTCAACGGCTTTGATATCAAAACTGCCTATCATGCATATTCCTATGCCCTTCTCGCAAGCCATAAGGTTAACGGTTTGTGCGCTTATTCCAACATCCTTGAGAAACATTGTTTCATTTTCACAACATTCTGTATCATGGCATATAACCATATAAGCAGTTGGAGATTTATCGCTATCCGGACCGTTATAATCCTTTAAAAATCCTGCCCAACGGGTTTTAGACCGCATAAATCTGCATTTTTCGTCATCTGTAACAAGAATATATTTCAATGCCTGAAAATTACAGCTTGAAGGTATATAACGAAGATTTTCAACAAATTCATGTAAAATTTCTTCACCTACAGGCTTTGACATATCAAAGCTCCTTACAGATCTTGCCTTAAATAACAGACTGCTTATCATTATTTTATAACAAAATGCTTAGGCAAGCCGTTTTCGTATTTAATATCAGGCTCTCCAAAGGTAAGGGGAGCGATATATTTCAAACATTCATCGGTTACATTGTTACCGCGTTCATTGATAAATTCACGGGGTACTTCACGAACCATATTTGCAATCTTCTGTATATCCTCATTTGATGTTTCAACCTTATAGGGATCATCGGATACGCGAACATAGGTCATCATTCTGCCGCTTACACCGTCTGCCGCCGCTTTAACTGCAGCCGCACCAACCATTACCGATTCATCAAGATCCGCTTTACTTGCAATATGGGAAGCACATCTCTGAAGAATATTAAGTTCAACAGAACGAACCTTGCAACCGATTCTGTCTTTAACAGCAAGCTCAAGTGCCTTACCGGTACCGGAAAGATAAGCATGACCGAAAGCATCTGTAACACCGCTTTGCGCAGAAGCACCAACATAAGTACCGTCTGCAAATCTTGCGCCTTCAGATACAGCTACCACAACATTGGGATGAAGTTCAAGTGCCGCTTTTACATCTTCCATGAAGTTATCCATATCAAAGTCTACTTCAGGGAGATACACAAGATCGGGAGCAACATCAGAGTAAAGACGAGGAAGTGCAGCAGCACATGTAAGCCAGCCTGCATCACGCCCCATGATCTCAACAATAGTAACGGCTTTAACCTTGTAAACCGCAGTATCGCGTAAAATTTCCTGCATAGATGTTGCAATATATTTTGCGGCAGAACCATAACCCGGAGTATGATCAGTGCCCATAACATCATTATCGATAGTTTTGGGAACACCCATGATTCTCATTTCATAATCATTCTTTGCGCAGTATGCGGAAAGCTTGGCAACGGTATCCATTGAATCGTTACCACCGATATAGAAAAAGTATCTTATATCATGTGCCTTAAAGAAATCAATTATCTGTTCGTAAACTTCAGGTTTTTCATCCATTTTCGGAAGCTTTAGTCTGCATGAACCGAGAGCCGCCGCAGGAGTATGTGAAAGAAGCTCAAGATCAGCTTCACCCTTGATTATCTCATTAAGATTACATACAGTACCCTTTAATATTCCTTCAACGCCGTTCAATGCGCCGTATATTGTACCGATAGCTTCACATTCAAACGCACCCTTTATAACACCTGCAAGAGTTGCGTTAATAGCAGCTGTAGGTCCGCCTGACTGACCTACTATTGCATTACCTTTTAACATAAAATAATTCCCTTCGTTAAAAAATAAAATATATAATATATGATACTACATTGTTAACAGAATGTCAATAGTTAATAAACAAAAAAAGAGCTGAAAACGAAATATTTCGCATTCAGCTCAAAATTGACGATTTAATCAAGCTCTACCCAAATTGCAGGTCTTACGGTATAATCAGTTCTTTCAACTCCGCCTTCGCTTGCGCTGTAATTTGTAAGAACATTTCCGTACATATTAACACGGCAGGCTGTATCGGCAGAATCACCTGCTCCGCGTAACCACCATCCGTAGTTACCGTTATCGCTAAAAGCCCCCATTTTATCTGTAAGTCCTGTGGCACCGCAAAGTCTGTCTTCCTTTTCGGGAAGATACTTTATTACTTCTGAATAAGAAAGTAGGAATACTTTATCAGAAACAGTTTCTTCATTTCCACCTGATGTTTCCAATTTAGTATTTGCAATTCTTTCCCGTTCCGATGTAGTAAATGCAAAATCAAAGAAGTCGGTGTTTAACCAGTTTCTGATGTCACATTCCTTCCATGAAGTGTCTCCTGCAACCTCGTTATACGGCATGCACATTACAGAAACATCTGTTAAAAGAAGATAATCACCGTTTTTATAATCGAGAATTTTCCATTTTAAAGGAGCTATTGCATCGGGACTATCTCCGTTATAGTCATATACGCCAAATTCAACATATTCACCTATAGAGTACTTAGGCTCATCCTTTTCGGGTACTTCAAAACTACCCGACAGACTGCCGCCAGTTTCCTTGGTTTCCTGAATATAATAGGTATTGTTTTGTGCACATGAAGCAAAGAGTAACGCGGATAAAAGTAATAATGTAACAACAAACTTTTTCATAGTAACCTCAACTGAATATTATAGATTATGATGTAATCTTTTCACACTTTTCAAGAATCTTTATTAACGGATAGATGAGTATACCGCATAAAAGATTGCTAACTCCGTGAATTATATCAAAGGGTAATCCTGCGGCAATATATGAAAGCATTCCGTTAAAATCAAGACCGTAAATCAGTGCATGGGCGGGGGCATACAGAGTTCCGTAAATAAATCCGTGTAATGAACAAACAAGCATGCATACAAAGGGCAACAGCTTATTTGGTGTTTTCTTGGGTATTAACATTGTAATTCCCCAAAGAAAGAGCCAAATGTAGATATAAGGTATCCACCACAGAGCAAAACCGTTAAACAGGCCCATAATCATAATATAAACATAAATAGGATAAAGAGCCTTGAATCGGTACACAAATGTAGTTGCAACTATAATAACACCGGTAAGATGAATGTTGGGCAATGCGGATAACACAAGCTGTGAAACATACATAAGCGCACCCAACATACCGAAAACCGTTATGTATTTAACTTTTCTTTTCAATGTTATTTACTCACAACAAAGCTGTATACAGTACCGTTTTCAATTTCGGTCATATCAACACCCAAAGGTGCCATTTCGCCTTCAACACAGAACATCCAATAGGTTTGATCCTTATCATAGTCTGCCTCGATACCGCATACCTTTTTTACATAAAGGCCATAGGTTCCCTCGTCACCTTCAATGAGACCGTGTTCCTTTAGTGCGTCGCCAACAGTTTCAGCTTCGGTATAGATATGATACCTGAACTCATTGCCGTCAAGATCGGTGGCGGAAAACTTAAAGTCTTTTTGACCTTCTCCCAAGATATTGTCATCAAAATCGCCTTCTCCTGAGGGAAGCTCGGTTTTGATTTTAGTATCCGGATTTTCTTTTTCACTCGGATCTTCTGTAAAATTGCCGCTGCATGATGTTGCAATTAGTGCTGTAGCCGCAATAAGCACAATACAAATAACGCAGGACAACAGCTTAATAAATGTTGTCTTTTTCATTTTTGTATTCTCCTGTATTATTAAATTTCTTACATCCGGCGCTCGCAGATATGTGTAAGTTGTTGTATTGCAAAGTATTTCGACTCGGTGCATTCAATACTCACCTTCTCAAGCATGCTCAATGGTATTTCCCCGATTTGCGGCATCGGGTAGAGTAAAGAATATATTAAAACGCACTTCACGGCGGCGGGCCCGTGCAGGATTTACACCTGCTTCCATTACAATACTTATTTATTATATCACAATTATTGGGTAATTTCAAGAGTAAACCGAAAGCAATATTGCTTTCGGTTTACTCGGCATCACCGCTTGCATCTCCGCTTGAATCGGGATATTCATACTCGTAGTTTGATGCATTACCCGATGAGCTATCCGAATCATCGGTACATGACATTGCAAACAAAAGACCTGATATTACTGTAACAAGTAAAAATAATGATATAACTCTCTTCATAAAAAATTCTCCTTAAAGAAATATTTAACTGTATAATAATATCATATTATATTTTCAAAATCAATACAAATAATCAAAAAGAAATGTTGAACCTTTATGTTTTTTATGATATAATAACTAAAATGAGGTGAGATATATGTATTTGCCCGAATATATACTGAATGCAATTGATATTTTGAATCATAACGGTTATAAAGCTTATGCTGTTGGCGGCTGTGTAAGAGACAGTATAATGGAGCTTTCTCCAAATGACTATGACATAACTACAGATGCTATTCCAAATGAAATACTGCGATGCTTTAAAGACTATCAATGTCTTGATTTCGGCATGAAGCACGGCACAATAACTGTTGTTTTGAATGAAAATAATATTGAAATCACCACATTCAGAATAGACGGTGAATATAACGATAACCGCCATCCCGATGAAGTTATATTTACACCTTTACTTTGCGAGGATACCAAAAGAAGAGATTTCACCATGAATTCCATAGCCTATTCTCCAAATGAAGGCTATGTAGATCATCATAACGGAATAACCGATATAAAGAAAAAAATCATACGAACCGTAGGTGATCCTTCTTTGAGATTCAACGAGGATGCATTAAGAATATTACGCGCGTTGCGCTTTTCTTCTACCCTCGGCTTTAAAATTGAAGAAAACACAGCCAAAGCAATACACAAATTAAAATTCCTGCTTAATAACATAGCTGCCGAACGAATATTTGTCGAGCTTACAAAGCTGTTGTGCGGAAAAAATGTGTTATATATATTGGAAGAATTCCATGATGTATTTGAACTTATAATCCCTGAACTGTCACCTACGGTAGGCTTTGAACAAAACAATATACATCATTGTTACGATGTATACAAACATACCTGTGTTTCGGTAGCAAATATTAAAGCAGAACCCGAATTAAGGTGGGCAATGCTTTTACACGATACAGGCAAGCCCCATTGCTATACCGAGGATGAAAGAGGCGGTCATTTTTACGGACATTACAAGATCAGCGCGGATATCGCAAAATCGGCACTGTGCAGACTAAAAGCCTCAAATCAGTTTATCCAAACAGTAAACACCCTTGTATACCATCACGATTCTGTAATTCCGACAACCGAAAAATCGGTAAAACGGCTTATAATGAAACACGGATATCCCACAACAATGAAGCTTTTTGAGATCAACAAGGCAGATGCAATGGCACAAGCAAAGCATCAGATCAACGAAAGATTAGAGAGAATAGACAGATTAACAGAAATTGCAAAAGAAATAAATGAACGCAATGAATGCTTTTCTCTTTCAAGTATGAACATTAACGGTAATGACCTGATAACTGCGGGTATACCCAAGGGTAAATCGGTAGGAAAGATCTTAAACAAGCTTCTTTTGGAGGTTGTTGATAATAAAATCCCAAATGAAAAATCGGCTCTTTTGAAAAGAGCCTTAGTTTTAAAAGATATTTTATAAGGATTCCCTTATCTTTTCAAGGGCAGCCTTTTCTATACGGGAAACATAAGAACGGGAAATACCAAGTTTTTTCGCAATCTCCCTTTGAGTTTTTGCAGGTTTCATTGACAACCCGTACCTTAAAACTATAATTTCTTTCTCCCTTTTGGTAAGTTTGGTATTTATTAGTTCCAATGCCTTTTTACAATAGATTTTTGAGTTTATATCATCTGCTATTGTATCCTCACAGCTTACAACATCTATATAGGTTAATGGGTTTCCGTCCTTATCCATATCAATAGCTTCATTTATTGATATTTCATTCTGAAGTTTTTTCTGGCTTCTGAAATACATAAGTATTTCGTTTTGTACACACTTCCCTGCATAGGTTGCAAATCTTGCTCCGTTTTTTATATTAATTGAATCTATTGCTTTTATAATTCCGATAGTTCCTATAGACATCAAATCCTCAGTATTGCTTACTCCCATATAATATTTTTTTACTATATGAGCCACAAGCCTCAAATTATGCTCTATCAGCTTTTCCCTTGCCTTTTTATCCCCCTTTGCCATCAATTCAAAACACTTCTTTTCATCTTCTCCTTTTAATGGCGGCGGAAAGCTCTGTGTTTGCGACACCCTTAAAAACAAACCAACAAAATTAAGTACGGTATTAAATAATACTTCAAACAAAATATCAACCCCAATAATAATATATTCTAATATATTACAAAAGGAATTAAATTATGAATTATGCAGTTATAGATATAGGTTCAAATACCGTAAAATGCGAAATTTTCAAATATGAATATACTTCAATTAAATCAATTGATTTTATAACAGAACAGTTCTATCTTATTTCAAGATTGAAAAACGGTATTTTTTCAAATGAAGACATAAAAGCACTTTGTTCACTTATAAATTCTTATATTTATGCAGCAAAAAAATATAATGCTGTAACTTACTGCTTTGGTACACAGAGCTTGAGAAGTATTAAAAACATTGATGAGGTTACAAAAAGTATTTTCAAAAATACATCTCTGAACCCCGAACTTATATCCGGCAATGATGAAGCCTTATTAAGTTTTGAAGGCTTTTTGGCAGAAGGCACCTGTATTGATAACGGAACAATGATAGATATGGGGGGCGGCAGTACCGAAATACTTTGGTTTGAAGATAAAAAAGTTAAAAATCTTAATTCCTTTGAATTCGGCTGTCTATCGTTAAAAAAAGAATTTGTAAAAAACAAATTTCCTTCAGACAGAGAAAAAACAGATATAAGAAACAAAGTAATTAAAGAACTTTCCTATTATGATTGGATCAAAAACTCTGATACGGTATGTTTTATCGGAGGAACAGGTTCAGCAATCGCTACACTTACAAAGGCTTTGGAAATAAGTAATTCAAGTCTATTGAGTATTGAAGCCTTTAATTCACTTTTTGAACGCCTTGAAACACCAACAGAAGATATTATAGAATTGTTCAATAAATACATTCCTGCAAGAGCTCAAACAATATTACCAGGTATTACTGCCTATAAAGCAATTTTGGAAAGCGTAAATGCTAAGAATATTTATATTTCCAAGGGTGGTATAAGAAACGGCTATATTTACAGGAAAATCAACGGAGAATTGTAATGAAAAAAGAGGAAAGCAAATTTATTTCAAGTAATATATTTGAAGGAATGGTATCTATCCGTGCCTTATTGAATGCTGCAGACAATGATATATCGGACAGAAGAATTAAAAAAGTTTATGTTTGCGAAAGTAAAGCCGCAAAAAGGGCAAAAGAGCTTTCGTATATCAAAGCAAGATCTTATGATTACGGATATACTATAGAGACGATTCCGGATGAAGAATTTGATGAACTAACCCTTGGCAACACACATGGAGGTTTGATCTGTGAAGCAACAAACCGCAGAGTTGCTCCCCTTTCCCCTTCCGAAATAAAGGATAACGGTTTTTATGTTATGATAGAAGGTATAGAAGATCCCTATAATTTCGGTTATGCTTTAAGAAGTCTTTATGCTGCCGGTGTAAACGGTATCATTCTTTCACCGAGAAACTGGATGAGCTGTGCAGGTGTAGTTTGCCGAGCTTCCGCCGGGGCAAGCGAGCTTATGCCGATATTCACCTGTGACTGTAAAGAAGCAATTGATATATTTAAAAAAGCAAACTACAGCGTGGTATGTTCTGATATAAAAAACTCTGTTTCCGCTTATGAAACAGAACTTAATTATCCGATATTTCTTATTGTAGGCGGTGAAAAAAGAGGAATAACCTCCTCTGTTCTAAACAAATGCGATAAAATTGTCCGTCTTGATTATAAAGGAGATTTTAATCTTGCATTATCTGCCGCAAGTGCTGCATCAATTCTTGCATTTGAAATAATGCGCCAAAACCAATAAATCATTAAGTAGGTTGTGATAATATTTTCACAACCTACTTTCTTATACCACTATTTACATCCGCAGTTATTTACACCGTTTGAATCCCTGAAGGAAGGCGGGTAAAACTCATTGATGGGAAAACTCATCTTTGCAAAAACCGAACAGGGATCTTCATCATTTGTTTCAACACATACTTTATCCGGAACTGTGTATTCACGGGCAGTTATCATATACTGCGCAGGGCGTTCGATTCTGATTACAGAAAAGAATCCCAATGATACATAAAGTTTTTTCCTGTCAAAATCATCATCACAAAGCATACCGTTCAAGCTTTCACACACTCTTTCGGGTATATCCTCTGCACAGCAGCAACAACAACACTTAATTTCATCCTTTGCAACCTTCAAACCAAGAGCTATAGGATCGGTTACCTCACATACAACTGTTGGTGCATTTGTTGTTGCGGTATCGGAAGTGGGGCATTCGCAAAAACACTGTTCCCCGCCCTCACATTTGAATATGTTGACATTACCTTCACTACCGTATAATATAATTCTCTTTTCTGTAACAGCAATTCCGTCAAATTCTTCTACCTTGCCCGGACAAAGGCATGCTTCAAATATTAGCTTAGTATAAAATCTTACCGTTATCTGATAAAAGCCTCTGTTAAACTGTACCCTTTCAACACCGAGCTGTGTCCACACTACCTTGGTCTTTTTAACCCTTATGTTTGTTGTCTTTTCGATTATATCCTGACCATAGGAGCTTAGATATACTCTTACATCCTCAAAACAATCCTTATCACGGCAACTATCTAATATTCTGTTACAGTCTATACAAACATTTTCAGAACAATTTGAGCCGTGAAATAAGCTTTTATTTTCTGCCATGGCTATTCCTCCTTATGTTATAAGACAATTGTCTTCTGTAACATAATATGCCAACAAACCAAAAATGTACACAACATAAAAAGCCTCCCAAAGGAGGCATTTTATGTTGCATATTTAATATTATACATATTTCTGAGTAGCTTCGGGAAGGTCTTCCTTAGCAATAGAGTTTGTTGCAACTATTGTAATATTCTGCTTTTCGCTTAAATCGTTAAGCTTTTCAGCAAGAACAGAAAGCATTTCAACATCGTTATTACATATCTTTAAAGCAGAATCTATATAGATATGTGTTATATCATGATTGCTTGCGTACATACCTGCAACAAGGCCGTAAAGACAAGCTGCATCATTTATATCGAACTCTTTTGTATCAACAAGACGCACTTTGTGATTAACCTCGTGCATAAGCTTGTTACCCTTTTCGATAAATACAACAGAACCGTTAGAATTTTCACAAGCCTCGTTTGCCAAAGCAACGATTTCCTTGGTTTTTCCTGCGCCCTTTAAACCAACAATGAATTTTAACATTTTTTATACCTCCGTATATTTATATAAATATTTTATTTTTTTAATTGTGCTCTGATCTCGTCAAATTTTTCACCTTTTTTGCCTAAAAGTGCAAACATATTGTTCTTATATGCTTCAACACCGGGCTGATCAAAAGGATTGATTCCGAGAGTATAACCGGATACGGCACATGCAAGTTCAAAGAAATATACCATATATCCGAAATCTGCTTCTGTTCTGCCGTCAAGCTCAAGAACTATATTGGGAACAAGACCGCTTGTATGTGCTAAAACAGTAGCTTCTGTTGCTGTACGGTTAACCTCATGCATAGACTTGCCGGAAATATAATTAAGCTCATCAAGATCTTCCGCATCAAAAGGAATCAGCACTTCATTACGCGAAGTTTTGATATCTACAACAGTTTCAAATATATTTCTTTCACCCTCCTGAACTATCTGACCGAGGGAATGAAGATCGGTTGAGTAGATAACAGAATCAGGAAGAATACCCTTGCCGTCCTTGCCTTCGCTTTCACCGTAAAGCTGTTTCCACCATTCGGCCATCATTGCATACGCTGATTCGTAGCAAGCCATTATCTCAACCTTTTTACCGCCTCTGTAAAGGATATTACGGATAGCAGCATACTGCAAGCATGAGTTGTTATCATAATCAAGTGTAAGAAGCTCCTTATTAGCCTGAAGAGCACCTTCCATTATTGCATCAAGATCACATCCTGCAACCGCAATAGGAAGAAGACCAACAGCAGTAAGGACAGAATATCTGCCGCCTATATCATCGGGAACAACAAAGGTTTTATAACCCTTTTGATCAGCTAACTGTTTAAGAGCACCTCTTGCCTTGTCTGTTGTAACATAAATACGGTTCTTTGCACCTTCTTCGCCGTATTTCTTTTCAAGAAATTCTCTGAAAATTCTAAAAGATATTGCGGGTTCTGTTGTTTTTCCCGATTTGGAAATAACATTTACACAAACTTCCTTACCCTCGCAAATATCAAAAAGCTCCTTCATCTGTGTGGAAGAAATATTATTTCCTGAGAAATAAATATCGGGAGTATCCTTTTTTAAGGAATTATAAAGAGGACTCTTAATAAACTCTATTGCTGCTCTTGCGCCAAGGTAAGAACCGCCGATACCGATAACAATAAGAACATCACAGTCTTTTTTGATCTGTTCTGCCGCTTTTTTTATTTCGTCATACTCCTCTGTTTTATATCTTAAAGGAAGATCATACCAGCCTAAAAAATCTGAGCCCGCGCCTGTTCCTTCCTTAGTTGTTTTAAGTGCATTTTCAATTTCACCTTTTATAGCCGCGATATCGGCTTCCGATACAAAATCGGAAAGGTAACTTTTGTTAAGCTTAATCGCCAATTTGTACATCCTCCGTGTAGTATATTTAAACGGATCGAATCAAAAAACATTTTTAATTATTTTCCAAAGCAATCCGAAATAAGTAATTTTATCAACATTGCTGTTTACGGTTACATCTCCTTTATACAATATCTCATCATCTAAAGTGTACGTAACTGTTCCAACCTTGTCGCCCTTTTTTAGCGGGGCAGATATTTTTTTATTCAGTTTTACCTCTTTTTCAACTTTATCAGAAAATCCTTTTGCACAAATCCCGTTATAGCCTTCAACGGTAAATTCATAATTATCTTTTGACGAACACAGGATCTTTTGATTTCTTAATATTTCATTTTCAAAGCTGACAGAAGAATAATTTGCAAAACCGTAATCAAGAAGTTTTTTTGCCGATTCATTCCTTATGTCTCTTGACGGAGCCTTCATAATAACGCATATCAGCTGCATACCGTCTCTGTAAGCACTTACGCTTATACAAAACCCTGCTTTTGAAGTTGAACCTGTTTTTAAACCGTTTGCGCCCTTATAAAACCGTATCAATCTGTTTGTGTTTGTTAAACCGAACGCTCCGTTTCGCAGTGTGTCCATCCAAACAGATGTATATTTTAATATATCGGGATGCTTTACGATCAATTCCGCACTCATTATCGCAATATCTCGTGCCGTTGTATAATGATTGGTAACCGTATCATCAAGCCCGTTGGTATTTTCAAAAGAAGTATGCTCCATACCAAGCTCTTCGGCTTTTTGATTCATCTGCTCTACAAAGGCTTCCTCGCTACCGCTTAAATGCTCTGCCATGGCAACACATGCATCATTTGCACTTGCCATTGATATACTTTTAAGCATATCATTAACCGAAAACTCTTCGCCTTCTTTTAAATATACCTGAGAACCACCCATAGATGCTGCATTTGCGCTTGTAACAACCGTATCCTCGTAATCAATAATACCATTATCTATTGCTTCCATTATCAAAAGCATTGTCATTACCTTTGTAACCGAGGCAGGAGCAAGTTCAAGATCAGCATCCTTTTCACAAAGAACCTTGCCGCTTTGAGCTTCTATAAGGATATAACTTGGAACGGCAGAATCTATATTCAGTTCTTTGGCATGCAGATGTACTCCCAAA
>JAFYPJ010000029.1 GCA_017547545.1 Clostridia bacterium
CCAATCCGACATAATAATAATCCTTTCTCTACATATAATAAATATATATAATCTATTATATAATACCATAAAAACAAAAATTTTACAAGGGTTTAAACACTATTTATGTTAAAAAAATATTTATTACCTTTAGGCGGTTTATGTGCAGGTTTTACAAACGGGCTTTTAGGCACGGGCGGTGGGATAATTATTATATTCGTTTTGAATAAAATAAATGAAAAAAATGATCCAAAAGACAATTTTGCTTCGTCTATCGCCTCAATATTACCGATGTCATTGGTTTCTGCAGGTTTTTATTTGAAAAATAGCAGCTTTTTGTTAAGTGAGCTCTACCCTTATATTTTTCCTGCGGTTATCGGGGGGATAACAGGTGCTTTTTTGCTGTGCAAGATAAAAACAAATGTCCTTAAAAAGATATTTGCGTGTATAGTAATTTATGCGGGAGTGAATATGATTTTATAAATTCTTTTATAAAGAAATAATGTTAAATTTTGTACATTTTTTCATAAAAATGACAAAATTCTATTGAAAGATTAAATGAAAAGGAGTATAATATAAATATAATCTATTTTAAGGAGCAACAGTGCTATGAAAGAAGTGCAGAATAATACAGCGGCATATCTTTTTCACCAAGGAACAAATTATTTTGCACATAAATATTTCGGTGCACATTTTGAAAAGGACGAGTATGTTTTTCGCGTATGGGCGCCTAATGCCGAGCAAGCCTATGTAACTGGACTTTTTAACGGATGGTCAAAAGATGATGCCATGTATCCCGTGGATGATGCAGGTATATGGGAGTGCCGTATTTCAGCCGAAAGATTCGGGTTGGGTTATAATTACAAATACCTGTTTGTTAATAAGGGAAGAGAAATATATAAATGTGATCCTTATGCTTATTATTCTGAACTACCGCCGGAAACATCATCCCGTTTCTATGATATAACGGGTTATGAATGGCATGACCGCAATTGGTTGCACAGCAGAAAGAAAAAATTTACCCGTAATAATATATCGTCTCAGCCCATAAATATTTATGAGGTTCATCTTGAATCATGGAAGCGGCGCAAAGATAACAGCTTGCTTACATATAAAGAGTTGGCAGAGGAATTGGCTGTGTACCTTGTGCAAATGGGGTATACTCATATTGAACTTCTGCCGATAACCGAATACCCCTTTGACGGTTCATGGGGATATCAGGTAACCGGATATTTTGCCCCTACCTCCCGTTTCGGTACTCCAAAGGATTTCATGGAATTTGTAGATATCATGCATACTGCCGGTCTGGGAGTGATTCTTGATTGGGTTCCTGCGCATTTTCCAAAGGATGCACACGGGCTTTGTGAGTATGACGGAGGTTATCTCTATGAATATCAGGGAGCAGACCGAATGGAACAGGCGGATTGGGGAACAAGACGCTTTGATGTGGGCAGGGAAGAGGTTCAGTCATTTTTGATATCAAGTGCCTTATATTGGGCAGAGGAATTTCATATAGACGGATTAAGGGTGGATGCGGTAGCCTCCATGCTTTATCTTGATTTTTGTAAGAATGACGGAGAATGGATTCCTAATATCCATGGTGACAATCGTTGCCTTGAAGCTGTTGCTTTTTTTCAAAAATTTAATTCGGCAATGGCTAAATATTTCCCGGATGTTATGACTATTGCAGAGGAATCCACCGCGTGGCCAGATATGACCACCTTTGAAAGAGGGGGGCTTGGTTTTACCATGAAGTGGAACATGGGTTGGATGAACGATACCCTTGATTATGCGCAAACAGATCCCTTGTTCCGCAAATATAAGCATGAAAAGCTTACCTTTCCCATGATGTATGCATTTTCTGAGAAGTATGTTTTGCCGATTTCTCATGATGAGGTTGTACACGGCAAAAAATCATTTCTTGACAAAATGCCGGGAGATTATGAAACAAAATTTGCAGGTGCAAGACTTTTCTTAGTATATATGATGACATTACCCGGAAAAAAATTGAGCTTTATGGGTAACGAAATAGCTCAGTTCAGAGAATGGGCATACAAGGAAAGTGTGGAATGGTTTATGTTGGATTATGAAAAGCATGCCCGTTTTCAACTCTTTTCTGCCCGCCTTAATCATCTGTATCTTAAACATCCTTGTTTTTGGGAGCAGGATGACAGTTGGGCAGGTTTTTCCTGGATAGATGCGGACAATCGCGATGAAAGCATTATTTCATACCGCCGTTTTGACAAAAAAGGCAAGGAATTAACGGTTATAATGAATTTCACCCCGGTTTGCCGCAGAGGTTACCGTATAGGTGTGGCTTATGAAGGTATTTACGAGGAGATTTTTTCAAGTGACAGCTTGTGTTACGGCGGTTCGGGTATAGAAAACAGTATAATGAAAAGCGATAATATTCCATGGCAGGGACTTTCGCATTCTGTAATCGCAGATATTCCCCCTATGGGAGCCTTGATAATTAAATGTAAAAGAAAGAAAAATAAAAGATAATTAAAATACCAACCAAAAGGAGGATTCGGTATGTTCAAAAAGAAAGAGTGTGTGGCAATGCTCTTGGCAGGCGGACAGGGCAGTCGTTTGTACGCACTTACACAAAATGTTGCGAAGCCTGCTGTTCCCTTTGGCGGAAAATACCGTATTATAGATTTTCCGCTGTCTAACTGTACAAATTCGGGAATTGATACCGTAGGTGTTTTAACTCAGTATCAGCCCCTCGTGCTTAACGATTATATAGGTAACGGACTTCCTTGGGATCTTGACCGTACTTACGGAGGCGTAAAGATCCTTCCACCCTATCAGGGCAAGGATTCTGCAGATTGGTATAAGGGTACGGCAAATGCAATATACCAGAATATGAAATTTATTGAGCAGTATGATGCAGATTATGTGCTTATACTTTCAGGGGACCATATATATAAAATGGATTATGCCAAGATGCTCAAGTTCCATAAAAAGAATAATGCAGACTGTACTATAGCGGTAATTGATGTTCCGATAGAAGAAGCAAGCCGTTTCGGTATTATGTCTGTAAATGAAGATGACAGTATCTTCAAGTTTTCGGAAAAGCCGAAAAATCCCGATTCCACTCTTGCCTCCATGGGTATATATATATTTAATAAGCAAAAGCTTTTCGATTATCTTACAGAGGATGCAAAGGATCCGGAATCTGCAAACGATTTCGGTAAGAATATAATTCCGAATATGCTTTCTGCAAAGGAGCGTATGTTTGCATACCGTTTTGAGGGTTATTGGAAGGATGTTGGAACTCTTTCAAGTCTTTGGGAAGCAAATATGGATCTTCTCGGAGAAGAACCGATATTTTCTCTTTCGGATGAAAAATGGAGGATCTTCACCCGTCATGGAGCTTTGGCACCCCAGTATATAGGAGAGGGAGCAAAGGTTAAAAACTCTATTATAAGTGAAGGCTGTAAGATATACGGCACCGTAGAAAATTCAATTCTTTTCGGAGGAGTAACGGTTATGCCGGGTTCGGTAGTCCGTGACAGCGTGGTTTTAGGCGGAACCTATATAGGGGCAGGCAGTGAAGTAAGCTATGCAATACTCGATACAGAGGTTTATGTAGGCGCAGGAGTAAAATTAGGCGCAGGCAAAGACGCAAAACAAGAAGTTACCGTTATAGGAGCGCAAACAAAAATTGCCGATGGGCAAAAGATCGATGCGGGAACTATGATTCCCGATGTTAGATAAGGGGGGCTGTTTATGAAGGCAGCAGGTTTGATTTTTTCAAATATTCACGATAGAAATATTTCAGAAATGACAGCTAAACGCACAATGGCATCACTTCCCTTTGGAGGAAGATACAGACTTATAGATTTTCCTCTTTCAAATATGGTAAACAGCGGTATAACCAAGGTTGGAATTATTACCCACAATAATTACCGTTCGCTTATCGACCATATAGGAACGGGAAAGGATTGGGACCTTGCCCGCCGTAACGGTGGTATCATGCTTTTGCCTCCATTCATAACAGCCTTTGACAGTCCTGTGGCAAACAAGCTTTATACTACCCGTCTTGAGGCGCTTATGGGTGTAATGGAGTATATAACGCATTGCACAGAGGAACTTATAGTTCTTTCGGACAGTGATGTTGTTTGCAATATGGATCTGCGTGCAGTTATTGAACAGCACGAGGAAACATCAGCGGATGTTACTGTTGTGGTACGCGAAAAAGAGTTTGGCAACGATGTTAAAATAGGAGCCAACACAATTGTTGTATCGGACGAAGAGGGTAATATTAGCGAATTTGTTGAAAATACCGCACTTGCGCAGGGTAAGTGTGATGTAAGCATGAACATTCTTGTTATCAATAAGTTATTCCTTGTGTCTTTGGTTAATAATTCTATTGCACACGGTTTTAAAGGCTTTTACGGTCAGGCTTTGCCCTTCTGCCATAGCGGTGCAGTTTATAAGACCTACCGTTATAACGGTTATTGTGCGGAAATAGAAGATCTTTCCAAATATTTCTGTGCAAATATGCAAATGCTTGATGAAGAAATAAGAGATGAGCTTTTCGGTAACAAGGACAGACCGATTCTCACAAAGGTTCGTAACATGGCGCCTACACAGTACGGCAAAAATGCTAAAGTTTCAAACTCTCTTATTGCAGACGGCTGTAAAATTGACGGAACTGTTGAGAACTCCGTTCTTTTCAGAGGAGTTGTTGTTAAAAAGGGTACAGTAGTACGCAATTCAATTCTTCTCCAGAATACATGGACGGGAGAAAATGTTTCACTTAATTGCGTTATAAGTGATAAAAATGTATTTATTCGTGACGGTATAACACTTTTCGGACATGAGAGCATGCCGTTCTATATCACAAAAGGAAAAATGATTTAAGGATGTTATATGAAAAAAATATTGTATGTAGGCAGTGAATGTATGCCCTTTGCCGCAACAGGCGGTTTGGGTGATGTAATGGGGAGTCTTCCTGCGGCTCTGAAGGCATCTGCAGGGGAAGAGGCGGATGTACGCTGTGTTATCCCTCTTTATGATAAGGTAAGTGAAGACTGGCGTTCCGAGATGAAAACCGAGGCGATATTTACCGTAGAATTGGGTTGGCGTAAACAGTATTGCGGTATTCTTTCTCTTGAAAAGGATTCGGTTATTTATTACTTTGTTGATAATGAATACTATTTCAAGCGCGGCGCTCTTTACGGTCATATGGATGACGCGGAAAGATATGCGTTTTTCTCCCTTGCGGTTATTGAAATGCTTTCCCGTATAGATTTTTATCCTGATATTCTTCATGCAAACGATTGGCAAAGTGCCATGAGTATAGTTTACCTTAATCTTTGTTTTCGTCAGAAGCAGGGTTATGAGAAGATCAAGACCGTATTTACCATACATAATATTGAGTATCAGGGTAAATATGATATGTCTATACTTGCTGATATTTTCGGCATAGATTGGAAGCATACAGGGCTTATGGAATGGGATAATTCAATGAATCTCATGAAGGCGGCAATTGTATGTGCAGACCGTGTAAGCACCGTAAGTCCAAGCTATGCAAAGGAGATACAAAGGTCTGAATATGCTCATGGACTTGAAAATCTTTTGATAGAGCATAACTATAAGCTTTCGGGTATACTTAACGGTATTGATTATATCTATAACGATCCTCATAACGATCCCGATATATCAAAAAAATATATGTGGCGCAGCCTTAAAGGAAAGGTCGAAAACAAGCTGGCATTGCAGGGGGAATTAGGACTTCCCCAAAGAGCTGATGTACCCATGTATTCAATTATATCCCGCCTTGTTGCTCATAAGGGAACAGATCTTGTGTGCGAGATCGGTTATAAGTTGATGCATGAAAAGGATATTCAGCTTGTGGTACTTGGTACGGGTAATGCTGAATATGAGGAATATTTCAGAGAGCTTGAAAAACAGTTTCCCGATAAGGTAAGAGCTTTGATAACCTATGACCGTAAGCTTTCAAAACGCATTTATGCGGCATCCGATATCTTCATAATGCCCTCTAAGAGTGAGCCTTGCGGATTATCGCAGATGATAGCATCCCGTTACGGAGCGATACCCATAACCCGTGAAACCGGCGGTCTTGCAGATTCCATTAAAGGATATTGGGTAGATAACGGTGATATCAAAGGAAACGGCTTTACCTTTGCAAATTATTCATCCGCAGAGCTTTACGACAGGATTTGTGCTGCCTATGAACTTTATTGTGATCAGAAGGCATTCAAAAAATTGCAGCAGAAGGTCATGAAAACAGACTTTTCCTGGGGTATCTCTGCAGGAAGCTATATGGAACTATATAACAGTATTTGAATATATTTATAAAGAACGGTCTCGAAAAGACCGTTCTTTTGTATCAAAAAACTATTGCAAATAAGTTGATTTTATGGTATTATAATTTATTATTTATGATTTATTTGGAAGGTCAAAAAAATGACAGTTGAAAATATAAAATCAAATATTGAAACAAAACTTGCAAGAAACTTTGGATGTTCTATAAAGGAAGCATCAAAGGAACAGCTCTACAGAGCTTCCGCCCTTACTGTTCGTGATATTCTTTGTGAAAAGCGTCAGAAATTCAAAAGCCGTGTTAACGAAAAGGGTGCAAAGCGCGTATATTATATGTGCATGGAGTTTTTGGTGGGAAGATCATTAAAGAATAATCTCTGTAATCTGGGACTTTCGCAAGCCTATGAAGCTGCCCTTTTGTCAACAGGATATACTCTTGAGGATCTTTATACCTGCGAGCCTGATGCAGGCTTGGGAAACGGCGGTCTTGGCAGACTTGCGGCTTGCTTTATGGACTCACTTTCATCCCTTGATTACCCTGCGCAGGGATTCTCAATTTGTTATGAATACGGTCTTTTCAAGCAAAAGATAATAGACGGTGTTCAGGTTGAATTACCGGATAATTGGCTTCCCGGGGGAGATGTTTGGCTTGTTCCGCGAACAGACAGAACATTTCGTGTGCGTTTTGGCGGTCAAATAAAGGAAAACTGGGATAACGGCAGACTTGAGATCATTTATGAAAATGCAGAGGAAATAAAGGCTGTACCTTATGATATGATGATGAGCGGTGCAGACAGTGAGGCTGTAAGCCAGCTCCGTTTATGGAAGGCAGAGGATATTGATGATTTCAACATGGATCTTTTTGCAGAAGGTCAGTATCACCGCGCCCTTGAGCATTCGGTTAATGCAGAGATAATATGCAAGGTGCTATATCCTTCTGATAATCACTATGAAGGAAAACTTCTTCGTTTAACTCAGCAATACTTTATGGTTTCCGCATCATGCCAAAGTATTATTCGTGACCATATGGCAGTTTACGGTAATATCAGAACACTTGCCGATAAAGCGGCCGTTCATATAAACGATACCCATCCCGCACTCTGCGTTCCGGAGCTTATGCGTATTCTTATGGATGATTATTGCATTGGTTGGGAGGAGTCTTGGGATATAGTTTCAAGAATGGTTTCCTATACCAATCATACTGTATTACCGGAAGCTCTTGAAACATGGAATGAATCTCTCTTTGCTCTTTGGTTGCCAAGAATCCATATGATCGTTAAGGAAATAAATGAGCGTTTTTGCCGTTTGGCTTGGGAAAAGTATCCCGGAAACTGGGACAGAATTTCAGAAATGGCCGTTATATCAAACGGTATGGTACGTATGGCTAACCTTGCGATAATAGCTTCTCACCATATCAACGGTGTTGCGGAAATCCATTCAAATATCTTAAAGGACTCTACCTTTAAGAGCTTTTGTCGTATGTGGCCGGAAAGATTTGACAATGTTACAAACGGCATTGCCCACAGACGCTGGCTTTGTTATTCCAACCCTCTGCTTGCAGAGCTTATTTCGGATTGTATCGGCGATAAATACCGTAAAGATCCTACGGCTCTTTTAAAATTAAGAGATTTTGCAGAAGACAAAGCTGTTCTTTCCCGTCTTGAGGAAATAAAGAAAAACAATAAAATTGCCTTTGCCGATATAGTTAAGGAGCGTACAGGGGAAATCATTGATCCAAACAGTGTGTTTGATGTACAGATAAAGCGTTTGCATGAGTATAAACGCCAGCTTCTCAATGCAATGCATATTATCGGTCTTTATCAGGAATTAAAGCTTAACCCCGATTCGGATATACTTCCTCAGACCTTTATTTTCGGTGCAAAGGCGGCTCCCGGTTACAGAATGGCAAAGGAGATAATCAAGCTTATCTGGTGTCTTGGTGAGGAGATAAAAAAGGATAAGCGTATATCCGAAAAGCTTCGTGTTTTGTTCATGGAGGATTATAATGTAACATTAGCCGAAAAGCTGGTTCCTGCCGCAGAAATATCGGAGCAGATATCCCTTGCCGGTAAAGAAGCAAGCGGAACGGGCTGTATGAAGCTTATGATCAACGGTGCTTTGACTATTGGTACGGCAGACGGTGCAAATATTGAAATGGCAAGAGAATCCGGACAGGAAAATATGTTTATGTTCGGTCTTACCGCTCCCGAAGCCGACAATTTGCGTTCAATGGGTTACCACAGCTCGGATTATTATAACGCAAATGAAAAATTACAGTATATAGTTAACAGCCTTAATGCAGGCTATAACGGGCAGTCTTTCTCCCATCTTTCAGAATATCTTCTTGTTCACGATCCCTATATGTGTATGGCGGATTTTGAATCCTACAGACATATTCATGAAATTGCAGCCAACACATACTGTGACCGCGAAAAGTGGAACAGAATGGCACTTATGAATATTGCCGGTGCAGGTAAATTTGCAGCCGACCGCAGTATCGGTGAATATGCCTGCCGTATCTGGGATATAAAACCTTTGGTAAAGGAGTAATTTATGCTGATCAGGCTTTCGGATGAGCTCATATCCGAAGATAAGATAAAACTTAATAAATTCACTACAGAGGATGCCTCACTTCGTGGAGCATTTTCGGTATCCGAAAGGGTTGAGTTTACCGTTAATGTCCCTCGCAGTTACGGAGTGCGAGCTGTAGTTATGCGTTTTCACCGGGACGGTGAGGGAGAAAGGGATATTCCTTTTACCGCAAATGAATGCGGAGTTTTCCGCCTTACCCTTGACATGAAGGATGTGGGGGTTGGTTTATACTATTACAGTTTCCTTTTTCTGCGCGGTGCAGATACACTTTTCAGTAATACCGAGGATAATGTTAATCTTGAGCTTTCGAAGGTGCCTGCAAGGGATTTTAGGATGCTTGTCTATTCAAAGAATTTTGAAACCCCCGATTGGTTTAAGGGCGGAGTAATGTATCATGTGTTTACAGACAGATTCTTTAAAAGTACAAGATCACCTTTGAGGGCGGATGCAGAAAATGAGGATGATTGGTTTGCTCCTATTTCCCAATACGGTGTTGTTCCGGGTGCCGCAGTAAAGAATAATTTGTTTTACGGTGGAGATCTTTTCGGAGTTGCCGAAAAGCTTGATTATCTTTTGAAGCTTGGGGTAAACATTATTTATCTGAGCCCGATATTTCGTGCAGCATCCAATCATAAATACGATACGGGTGATTATCTTGAAATAGATGCTGCTTTTGGCGGTGATAAGGCTTTTGATGAGCTTGTTGAAAAAGCAAAGGATAAGGGAATAAGGATCATTCTTGACGGTGTTTTTAATCATACGGGAGATGATAGTGTCTTTTTCAACAGATACGGCAATTACCCCTCGGCAGGTGCTTACGGCAACGAGAATTCAGAATACCGCGATTGGTATTTCTTTGATAAAAAGAAAAAGGCGGGTTATGAATGCTGGTGGGATATTGATATACTGCCGAAGCTCAATCATAAAACAGAAAAATGCCGCAAATATTTTACAGATAAAAACGGTGTTTGCGCAAAATATGTAAAGCGCGGTATAGGAGGATGGCGGCTTGATGTAGCTGATGAACTTTCTGATGATTTTCTTTGTGAGATGAGAGAAAGTGTTAAATCGGTGGATAGCGAAGCCGTAATTATCGGTGAGGTATGGGAAAATGCCGCCGATAAGATAGCATACGGTAAGCGTAGAAGCTATTTTCAGGGAGCACAACTTGATTCGGTTATGAATTATCCTTTCAGAACAGCATTGCTTGAATTTATTTTAAAGGGTAATTCAAAAGCTCTTGCAAATGAGCTTACCGATATTTATTCATCCTACCCAAAGTGTGTTTGCGATTGTTTGATGAACCTTATAGGAACCCATGATACGGAGAGAATTATAACGGTATTGGGTGATAAAAAATATAAAGAGCTTACGAATGCACAGCTTTCAACGCATTACATGACTAAAGAAGAATACGAAAAGGGAATAAAGCTCTTAAAGATTGCAGCTGTTTTGCAATATACTGTTTACGGAGTGCCCTCTGTATTTTACGGAGATGAGGTTGGTCTTGAAGGCGGAAGAGATCCTTTCTGCCGTAGAACCTATCCTTGGGGCAGGGAACAAAAGGAGCTTTACCGCCATTACCGTGCTTTAGGTAAAATAAGAAGATCCCCCGTTTTCAAAACAGGTGATTTCAAGGTTACAGAATACGGTGACGGCTATATTGTGTATCAAAGAACCCTTGCCAAGGAACAAGTTACAATATGTGCCAATATGGGTGAAAATGCAGTTGATATCAGGGTTAAGGGTAAGGATATGTTAACAGGCAAGCCCTTTGAAGGTATTGTTTTGCCTCAAAGTGCAGTTATATGCTTAAATAGAAAAGGGACTTCACATTGAAGTCCCTTCTTTAAATCTGATTTGATTAGTGGGAAATAAGATCGGAGAGAGCGTACATTTCCTTGAATTCAGCATCACGCATAGCGCAGAATGCCTTCATAGCTTCAACCTGTTCAGGCGTAAACTTATCAAGGTCGCCTTCCTTTAATGTACCCTTGTACATTCTGTCAAGGATAAGAGCGTAGGAGATATCTGTTTCAACGATCTTGCCGTCTCTCATACATACAACAACATCGCTCTTTCCTGCAAGAAGAAGCTCAACTGCTTTTTCTGCATACTGGGAAGCGATAAGACGGTCGCGAAGTGTAGGAGAACCGCCGCGAACAATGTGTGCAGGACGGCAGAACTTGGTTTCGATGCCGGTTTCAGCCTGGATCTTCTTAGCAAAGCCTTCTGCAAAATCCGGAACACCTTCAGCAACGATAACGATAAAGTTACGCTTACCTTCAGCCTTGGAAGCCTTGATCTTCTCAAGAGCAGCAGCTTCGTCGAAATCGCATTCGCGAAGAACGATAGCGGAAGCACCGAGAGCAATACCTGTCTGGAGTGCAATGTATCCTGCATTACGGCCCATAACCTCAATAACATTACATCTTGCATGGGATTCACAGGTGTCGCGAAGCTTATCTCCAAGACCGAGAACTGTGTTCATTGCAGTATCAAAGCCAAGTGCATAGTCTGTAGATGTAATATCGTTGTCAATGGTTGCGGGGATACCGATTGTGGGAATACCTCTCCAGGAAAGATCGGTTGCACCGCGGAAAGTACCGTCTCCGCCGATGGCTACAATACCGTCTATTTCATACTTTTTACAAGTATCAATTGCCTTCTGCATACCTTCTTCGGTTTTAAATTCAAGGCATCTGTCCGAATAAAGAGCTGTACCGCCAACATTGAGGATGTTTGATACATCGCGATTGCCGATAACCTTAAGATTTTCTGTAATAAGACCTTTGTAGCCTTCGTAAATTGCAACAACCTCAACACCCTTCTGGATAGCTGCTCTTGCAACGGCTCTAACGGCCGCATTCATACCGGGAGCATCACCGCCAGAGGTGAGCACGCCGATTCTTCTGAACTTCTGACTCATTTTTATGTCTCCTCATAGTTTGATAAAATTACATTTCTGTTATTAGATATGATAATACATTGGCCGTGAAAAATCAAGTCAAAATGAAATATTTTTATACTATTTTTACCCATTTAGGTAAAATTAAAAAATTATTGTTCTATTTTTGTTAAAAACTATGTACTTTTTTTATTAAATGTGATATAATCATATAATATTATAATAGAATTTTTAAGAGGAAAAACAATGGCTAAAGATAAAAAACTAAAGGAAAAGAATTGCAGACTCGGTACTGTTGGCGGTGAAGCGGTACTTGAGGGCGTTATGATGAAGGGCAAAGAGGGCCTTATGGGTGTTGCCGTAAGAAAGGAAGACGGTAGCATTGTGGTTACCAAAGAAAAAACCACATCAATAAGAAAAAAGCATAAGATACTCAATATTCCGATAGTACGCGGAGTTGTGGGAATGATAGAGTCTTTTATTCTCAGTTATAAGGTACTCAATATTTCAGCAGAGGTATATGGGCTTGACGAAAGTGAAGAGCCTTCAAAATTTGAAAAATGGCTTGATAAGACCTTTGGCAAAAATCTCATGGATGTAGTTATGAGTGTTGCTCTTGTTTTAGGTGTTGTTCTGGCGATGGGGTTATTCTTCTTTTTACCTATTATCATAACAAAAGCCATTGAGGTAATGGTAGTTGGCGGTGGCGAGCTTTTCGGTTTCTTTGGAGACTTTTTTGCTAAAGAATTGAGTTTTGGTGAAGCATGGAATTTGTTTGTTGCTTCATGGAAGAATTTTGCAGATCTTTTGGATAAGGGTGAGCTTGCAGGCCTTGGCAGTTGGAAAAGTGTTATTGAAGGCTTGCTCAAAATAGTTATTTTCATAGCATATCTTTCTCTTGTTTCGCTTATGAAGGATATAAGAAGAACCTTCCAGTATCACGGAGCAGAGCATAAGTCTATCTTTTGCTATGAATCCGGCGAAGATCTTACAGTTGAAAATGTTAAGAAATTCAAGCGTTTCCACCCCCGTTGCGGAACAAGCTTTATATTTGTAATTTTGCTTATAAGTATAGCAATATTCTCGTTGCCCTTTATTCCCTGGAATAATCCCTGGCTTCGTTTTGCAATCAAATTACCCCTTATGCCCCTTGTGATCGGATTGGGCTTTGAGTTTATAATGTTTGCGGGCAAGCATGATAATATAGTAACCCGTATACTTTCTGCACCCGGTCTTCTGATGCAGCGTATTACAACCCGTGAACCCGATGATCAACAGATAGAGGTTGCAATTACTGCACTTAAAACTGCACTTCCCGAAGATTTTCCCGATTTTGTTCCTCCTACCGAGGAGAATCTTAAAAAGGCAAAAGAGGAAGAAGAAAAGGCGAAGGAAGATAACAAAGAAACCGAAAATGACGAACAGGGAGTTTGATTTTCTAAAAGAGCATTTTTCGGGAGAGGAGCTTGAAAGAGCAAAAGAGCGTGTTGAAAACGGTGAACCCCTTGCTTATGTAATAGGTGAATGGTATTTTTGGGATCAGACTTTTTTGCTTAACGAAGCATGCCTGATTCCCAGAGCAGATACCGAGCATCTTGTTGAACACGGTCTTAAAAGGTTGAAAAAAGGTTATTATTTTGCCGATCTTTGCTGCGGAAGCGGTTGTATAGGGATCACTCTTTTAAAGCATACCGAAAACACAAAATGCCTTTTTGCGGATATTTCGCAAAAGGCACTTGATATGGCAAAGTTGAATGCACAAAGAATAGGGGTTTTGGAAAGGTGTGAGTTTGTTTGTGCAAATATTAAGGATAACTCTTCCTTTTTAAACAGGCAATTTGATGTAATATTTTCAAATCCGCCTTATATACCTACAAATGTTATAGAAACACTTGAAACGGTAAAGCATGAACCGAAGATTGCCCTGGACGGCGGTGAAGACGGAATGGATTTTTACCGCTTGCTTATAAATGATTATCTCCCCCTTGTAAAAGAAGGAGGGAGTATGCTCCTTGAAATAGGATATGACCAAAAGGAAGCTATAGAGGAGCTCTGCCAATGCTCTGTTTACCGTGATTATGGCGGTAATGCAAGAGTTGCAGTAATAGACAAATGAAAGGTTTTTAGGATGAATATAGTTGTTTTGGCGGGAGGATTAAGTCCCGAAAGAGATGTTTCCCTTGTATCGGGAAGCCTTATAGCAAATGCATTGACCGAAAACGGACATAAGGTTTTGCTTTGCGATGTATACCGTGGAATAGAGGATATCAGCGACATTCCTTCACTTTTTACAAATAAGAATGATTTTTCATATAAAATCGAGAACACCGAACCCGATCTTGAGGCCGTAAAGGCATCAAATGGGGGAAGAGAAGCTCTTATAGGAGAGAATGTTCTTGAAGTATGTGCATTTGCCGATGTAGTTTTTCTTGCCCTTCACGGTGCAATGGGTGAAAACGGTGCATTGCAGGCAACCCTTGATAATTACGGAATTACAAATTATACGGGCTCCGGATATGCCGGAAGTCTTTTAGCAATGGATAAGAGTCTTTCAAAAAAGCTTATGACTCTTGATACTATTCCAAATGCAGAGTGGATAATATATGATATAGATAACGATACTCCGGAGCGTGTTGAGGATACGGTGGGTTATCCCTGTGTTGTAAAACCTGCCAGCTGCGGTTCAAGTGTTGGTGTTTCTATTGTTGAAAATGAAGCCGAGCTAACCGATGCTCTTAAATATGCAAGAAAATATGAAAATAAAATAGTAATTGAGAAAAAGATAAACGGAAGAGAGTTTTCTGTGGCTGTGCTTGACGGCAAGGCATTACCTCCTATTGAAATAATCCCTGTAAACGGATGGTACGATTATAAAAACAAGTATCAGGGACTTACAAAAGAGGTTACTCCGGCAGAGCTTACCGAAAAGCAAACCGAGCGGATATCCGAACTTGCTATACGGGTACATAACTGTCTTTCTTTGGGTGATTATTCCAGAGTAGATTTTTTGCTTGACAGTGACATAGATGAATTCCTTTGTCTTGAAGCAAATACCCTTCCAGGTATGACTCCTACAAGCCTTATGCCCCAGGAGGCGCAGGCGGCAGGAATCAGTTATAACGAGCTTTGTGAAAAGATAGTTTCAATGGCTTATATGAAAGGAAAGAAAAAATGATTGGAGTTTTTGACAGCGGCATGGGGGGACTTACCGCCATAAAGCAGATAGTCAAAATGATGCCCAACGAGGATATAGTTTATTTCGGAGATACGGGCAGAGTACCTTACGGCACCCGTTCAAAGGATACTATTATCAAATATGCCTGCCAGGATGTAAGATTTTTGCTTTCAAAAAATGTGGATGCAATACTTATTGCCTGCGGTACAGTAAGTGCAAATGCTATTTCTGTTTTGCGCGAGCAGTTTGATGTGCCGATATTCGGTGTGGTTGAAGCGGCGGCTCAGAAGGCCGTTGAACTTACTAATAACGGTGTTGTAGGTATTATCGGTACAAATGCTACCGTAAAAAGTGATGCGTATGCTTTGCAAATCAAAAAAATCAATTCAGATATCAAAACCGTGTCAACCCCCTGTCCTCTTTTTGTTCCGTTGGTGGAAAACGGATTTACCAATGAAGACAATGAGATAACAAGGCTTACTTGCGAACATTACCTTTCGGATATTAAAGAAAGCGGTGCAGATACCCTCATTTTGGGGTGTACGCATTATCCCATAATTGCCCCCGTAATTTCAAAGGTGTTACCCGGAGTAAATTTGATAAATACAGGAGCGCAGGCAGCGGTACGCCTTTTTGAAAAGGTGAAACCTATGGGCGGAAACGGAATAATAGAATATTATGTAAGCGATGACATTGCTTCCTTTAAAGCGGCTGCAGAGCTTTTCCTTGAAATGCCTGTAGGCGATAATGTATTTAAAGTAGATATAGAAAAATATTGAATAAAAAACCTCCTTTTACGGTAATAATAACCGAAAAAGGAGGATTTTTTATATGTCTTATGAACTTAAAAAAAGTGAAACATCAAAAAATTTAATGCGAGCCTTTGCCGGAGAAAGTCAGGCAAGAAACCGTTATACCATAGCCGCTTCACTCGCAAAGGAAAAGGAACTTCATCTTCTTGATATGATCTTTACCTTTACCGCAAATCAGGAAAAAGAGCATGCGGAGATTTTCTACAACCACTTAAAGGAGCTTAACGGTGAGGTAATAAATATAGACGGAAGTTACCCCGTTAATAACTCTCAGTCCCTTGAGGAGCTTTTGGATTTTGCCGTGCAAAATGAATTTGAGGAGCATGATGTGGTATACAAAAGCTTTGCGGCAAGTGCTCAAAAAGAAGGTTTTATGCAGGTAGCAAGCAGTTTTGAAAAGATTGCCGAGATAGAAAAGATTCACGGCAACCGTTTTAAAAGATACAGCGAAATGATGAAAAATAATACCCTTTTTGAATCAAAGGAAAGCGAAAGCTGGTTCTGTCTTAACTGCGGTCATATTCATCAAGGTCAAAAAGCTCCTCTTGTCTGTCCTGTTTGTCAGCATAAGCAAGGGTATTTTGTCAGAACCTGCGATGTGCCTTACGGATTATAATAAAATCACCGCAAAATCATAGTATTTTGCGGTGATTTTATTATTACATGCAATCATCTTCTAACATTTTGAAGGTGATATTTTTAACACCTGTGCGATTTTGAATAATGTTTCAAGAGATATACTGCGTACCGTACCCGTACCTTCAACTTGACCTACAAAACTGACACTTTTATCGATGAGTTCAGCAAAATACTCCTGCGTGAAACCCGCTTTTCTTCTATAATATGCTATTTTCAAACCTAAAGTAATGTATTTATCAGGAAATTCTGTTTTCATTTTATTGCCTCTTTTTTCATTGATACATATATTTTATCGAAAAACAGGGCAAATTATTATAATCGTAAACTGCAGATATATTTACATCAAATGTATGATGAAACCTATTTTTCCGAAAAAGTTTCAGGTTCGGGGCGGGCTGTATATATTAAACGCAATTACCAAATGATAGACCAAAGCCATTTTTGTGTTATATATTTCGATGAAAACAATATTCCGGCAACTCGGGAAAGCGGTACAAAAATTGCTTTGGAGTATGCAATTAAATCAAAAAAAGAGGTAATAATA
>JAFYPJ010000008.1 GCA_017547545.1 Clostridia bacterium
ACTTCATCACTCATATCATTCTCAGCTATCAAATATTGTTGAAGGGTATATATCCCTTGAAGAGGGATATAGGGTTGGTGTTTCGGGGAAAGCCGTTGTTAAAGAAGGGAAGATCACTAACTTAAGTGATATTATGTCTCTTTCGCTTCGTATTCCTCATGTGGTTAAAAAAGTAAGCGGACCTGTAATTGATTATCTTGCACGAACAAATTATAAAAAAGGTGTACTAATTTATTCTCCTCCGGGTATCGGAAAAACAACGCTGTTAAGAGATATCGCGTTTTCATTATGCGAAAAGCCGCATTTTAAACGGGTAGCTTTAATCGATTCACGAAAAGAGCTGTATATTAAGGAAATGGACAAAATATCACTTATTGATCCGTATATCGGTTATCCCAAGGCAAAGGGGATAGAGCTTGCTATCCGTACAATGTCTCCCGATATTATAATTTGCGATGAGATTGGGAATGAAGAAGAAACAAAAGCTATTTTAAATAATCAGAACACAGGTGTTCCTATTATTGCAAGTGCTCACGGTTATCGCCTTTCAACTATATTGAAAAGAGATAATATTTCAAAGCTTTATAATAACGGAGTGTTTGGGTGTTATGCGGGAATTAGCCGCAGGGGTGAAAATGAAAAATTCAGATATGAAATCTATGAGCCGGAGGAGGAAGGAGTAAATGGAGCTTAAATATGTGGCGGTTACCGTGATTCTTTTATTATCCTTTTATATTGCTTATTATATTAAACACAGGGGAGAGGAAAAGCTGCTTCTGTATGAAGCTCTTTATGATTTTATTGAATATATAAAATATCAAATAGAGTTTTTTTGTACTCCTACAGATGAGATGATTGCCAATTATGATAACCCTATACTTGAAAAATACGAATTTTTAGTGCTATTGGATAATAACGATTGGTCAAGGGCAATTCATGAAAGTAAGGCATCTTCATTGTTGGATAAAAGGATAGTTTCGGTTCTTGAGGCTTTTTCTTCAAAGCTGGGAACAAGCTCCGGTGATGAACAAACGGCTAATTGCGAATATACGCTTTGCGAATTGAAAAAGGTGTTGGATACAGGAAGACAAGAGCTTCCCAAAAAATTAAAGGCATTTTCTGCAATAAGCGTTATTTCGGGTTTTATGGCGATAATTCTTATCTTATAGAGGTGTTTTAATGGATGTAACGCTCATTTTGAAAATAGCAGGCATGGGGATGCTTGTCAGCATAGCTTATATTATTCTTAATAAGGCGGGCAGAGATGAAATGGCTATGCTTGTTTCCTTAACAGGAGTTATAATTGTACTTTTGATGATAGTAACTCAGCTTTCGGATCTGATGGATACGGTAAGGGATCTGTTTGGTATATGATGATTATAAAGATCGTTGGTGTGGGGATAGTTGCCTTGTGCGCTGTGCTTTTTTTGAAAACAATAAGTCCGTCTCTTGCCATGTTAACGGGAAGCGGATGCGCACTTGTTATGGTAGGGATGACACTTGTAAATATAGAAGGTTTTATTTCTTATTATTATCAGCTTTGTGTGGAAACGGGATACGGAGATTATTTCAAAGTGATGCTCAAGGGCTTGGGTGTGGCGTTTATTACCCAGATAGGTTCGGATATTTGCAGAGATAACGGTGAATTTTCCCTCGGTTCTCATATAGAATTTGCAGGAAAGGCGGAGATACTTGTAATTACAATGCCTCTTGTTAAAAGTTTGGTTTTGTTGAGTGAAAGTATACTTACAAAATGATAAAAAAATTAGTTTTGTTTTTGGCAGTTGCTTTTTTGCTCTCATTTCCGTCATACTGCTATGAGGGGGATGTAAGTGAGTATATACCAAAGGAAATGCAGGACAAGCTGCCCGAAGATATATTGGAAAACAGCAAAGAAGCAGGAAGTATTATAAACTACGAAAAAATAATTGATGCTCTTTTAGGTTTTTTTAAGAATTCATTGAAATCGGTATTAAAAAATTTCTTTACAATACTGTCGCTTGTAATAATTTCCGCTTGTTTTAATATGCTCTGTAATTCTTTGCAGAGTGAGGGTATAAAAAGATGCTTTTCCTATATTACATCAATATGCTTTGCGGTTGTCCTGTATAAAATATTAGATTCATTATGGACTGATATGAGCGTTTTGTTTCAGGATGTCAATTCCTTTATGAATGCCGTAACACCTTCTATCACAATGATATATGTATTGTGCGGAAATATATCAAGCGCGGCTGTAAATGAGGCGGGTACTTCGATTATGCTTACCGTATTTCAGGATATTTGCTATTACGGCATCAGACCTATATTGCAGGTATGCTTTGGATTCAGCGTTGTATCCTGCATGTCCGGTTCCTTGAATCTTGCGCCTATATCAAGGTTCGTAAGAAGCACCTATACTACCATTCTTATTTTTGTTATCAGTATTATGAGTTTTGTTATGAGCCTGCAAACAATGCTCGGTCAGTCGGGTGATTCGCTTGGTATACACACGGTAAAATTTGCTTCATCTGTTGCAATACCAATAGTTGGAGGTGCATTAAGTGAAGCCACCACAAGTATTGCAAGAGGTGTGGGAATGGTTAAAACCAGCTTTGGAATATTGGCGGTTATCGCACTTGCAATGATGGTACTTCCTACACTTATAAATTTATGGATGAACAAGCTTGCATTTAATTTAGGTTGTGCGGTATGCTCGGTATTCGGTATTGAAAAGGAAAGTGAACTTGTTAGCTCTGCAGGAGAACTTATTAATTTTGCACTTGCTATTACCTGTGCGGTAAGTGTTATGTTTATTCTGAATATTGCGCTGTTTTCAAGGGCAAGTGTAGCCTTGGGAGGATAAATGGGAATAATAAGAGAATATGTATTTTCAATTATGATAGTTTCGGTTTCCTGTGCCGCGGTAAATATGCTCACTCCCGAAAATTCCGGGCTTTCCCGATATGTTCATTTTCTTGCGGCATTGGTTGTTAGCTTTGCCATACTCTCACCGCTTCAATCTTTGTTATATGAATTACCTGCGTTTCTTGATACGGAATTCAAAAATGATGCTGTGCTGAGTTTTTCGGGTGAGTTGAATAGCGAAGAACTGATAATAAATGAAACGGTAGAGATATTGGAAAAAGAACTCAAAGTGCAAACTGAAAACAGACTTAAATGCAAAATTGAGGATCTTCGTATAATCTGTGATATAAAGGATACGGAAAATATTTCGATTACCAAAATTGAAGTTGACTTTGAAAATGACAATAAATATCTCTTTTCCGATACAAGAAATTACCTTGAAGATTTAATGATGTGCGAATGTGAGGTGAGGTGTATTGGTGGTAAATAGCTTATTAAAAAAGCATAAAAATGAGTTGTTGATAGCCATTGGGATTTTGTGTGCTCTTTTTCTTGTTATAGTATCCGGATGTGAAAAAAAGGTGGAAGGGGTTGATATAAGCTCAACTGATGATTATACCGAATTTGTGGAAAAGAAGCTTTGTGAGGTTATCAAAGAAATAGAGGGTACAGGGGAGCTGAAGGTTATGGTAAGTGCTGAATGCGGGAAAGAATATGTTTATGCACAGAATGATGAAACGGGAGAAAGTACATCAAAAAGAAGTTATTTTACCGATGGAGAAAGGGAAGCTGTTTTGGTAAAGGAAATAGATCCTAAAATAAGGGGCGTTGCCGTTGTTTGCGACGGAGGAGATGATCCATTGATTCGGGCAAAGATAATTTCTCTTGTTTCGAGTGTGCTTGATATTTCTACAAACAAAATTTTTGTTGGTTCATGAGAATATTTATAAAAACAGTGAAATATAATGTAACAAACAAATAAAAAGGGGAATTGATATGAATATAACAAAAACAAAATTGTCATTAAAAAAGGCAGGGGAAAAGGTTGGCGGTAAATGCAAAACTGCTTTTTCAAGAAAAAATCTTAAACGGAATTTGGTGGTTCTTGCATCTGTTGCGATAATCGGCGGAGCAGTATTTTTGAATTGGAATTATTTTTCCGCAGAGGGAAGCAGTTCTGTTGGCGGCGCACAAAGTGTTTTGAAGGGGGATGACAATGTGAGCGCAGAATCATATTTTGCAATGACAGAGGTTTCAAGACAGAAGACAAGGGATGAAGCAATGGAGGTTCTTCAGACTATTGTTGATAACGAAGCCACGGGCGAGGAGGACAGAGCACAAGCTCTTAATTCAATAAATGAAATAGCAAAGAATATTCAATATGAGGGTAACATAGAATCTCTTGTAGTATCGAAAGGCTTTGACGATTGTGTTGCGGTTATAAGCGACGGTGTTGCAACGGTTGTTGTAAAGAGTGACGGACTTCTTGAAAATGAAATAACCCAGATACAGGAAATTGTGTATACCGAATCCGGAATACTTCCTCAGGACCTTCGCATAATAGAAAAATCACAATAGGCGGCAAGTTGCCGCACCCAATTCCGCCCCAAGCTTTAGTAATAACCGCTTTTTTATGCCACGGGTGAAGCGAATACCTATAAACAAAAAATATCCACCCGCGGGTGGATACTTTTTGTTATCAACATTTCATATTATCAATATTTAATTTTGTCGGCAATGTACGCATTAAGATCTTCAATCTTAATTCTAACCTGTTCCATTGTGTCACGGTCACGAACTGTAGCGCATCCGTCTTCTTCCGATTCAAAGTCATATGTGATGCAGTAGGGAGTACCGATCTCGTCCTCACGGCGGTATCTCTTACCTATAGATCCGGTTTCGTCAAAATCAACATTGAAGTCAACTGCAAGCTGTGCATAAACCTCTGCAGCCTTAGCGGAAAGCTTTTTGGAAAGGGGAAGAACAGCTGCCTTGAAGGGAGCGATGTAAGGATGGAAGTGCATTACAACACGGGTGTCGTTTTCGCCAACCTGTTCCTCATCATATGCTTCGCAAAGAAGTGCAAGAAGTGCTCTGTCTGCACCGAGAGAAGGCTCGATAACATAAGGAACATATTTTTCATTTGTTTCGGGATCAAAGTAATCAAGAGTTTCACCGCTATGCTCAGCATGCTGAGAAAGGTCATAATCGGTTCTGTCCGCGATGCCCCAAAGCTCGCCCCAACCGAAGGGGAAGAGGTATTCAAAGTCTGTTGTAGCCTTTGAATAGAAGCAAAGCTCTTCGGGAGAGTGGTCGCGTAAACGGAGATTTTCCTTTGCAATACCTAAGCCGTAAAGGAAGTTTTCGCAATAATCTTTCCAATATTTAAACCATTCAAGGTCGGTACCGGGCTTGCAGAAGAACTCAAGCTCCATCTGCTCAAACTCACGGGTTCTGAAAATAAAGTTACCGGGTGTGATCTCGTTACGGAAGGATTTACCGATCTGACCAACACCAAAGGGAACCTTTTTACGGGTGGTACGCTGAACATTCTTGAAGTTTACAAAAATACCCTGTGCTGTTTCGGGACGGAGATATAATTCTGAAGTGGAATCTTCTGTAACACCCTGGTATGTTTTGAACATAAGGTTGAATTTACGGATAGAGGTGAAATTCTTGCTGCCGCAATCGGGACAAACGATACCAACCTCTTCGATATACTCAGCCATCTTTTCGTTAGTCCAGCCGTTGGGGTTAACATCAAGACCGTTTTCTGCAACATAATCTTCAATAAGCTTGTCTGCGCGGTGACGGGTTTTGCAGTCTTTACAATCCATTAAGGGATCGGAGAATCCTCCAACATGACCTGAAGCTACCCAGGTTTCGGGGTTCATGATGATGGCACAGTCAAGTCCTACATTATAAGGAGACTCCTGTACAAACTTTTTCCACCATGCTTTTTTTACATTGTTTTTAAGTTCAACGCCAAGCGGACCGTAGTCCCAAGAGTTTGCAAGACCACCGTAAATTTCGGAGCCACTGTATATAAAACCTCTTGTTTTGCATAAAGCAACAATTTTTTCCATTGTCTTCTGTTTGTTATCCATTTTATATAACTCCTTAAATATTAATTGTATTGTTTAAGCATTTCTTTTGCTTTGTAGTTGTCTGAATAGAACCATACCGAACCGTCAATAGTCTGATAATCACCGGGGTAGGTAAGGAATATTTCTTCAAATTCGTTATATTTGTATACTGTTGCCAGATATTTGTTTATTACTTCTTCGGTAATATTTGTTTTTGTGCCAAGACTCTCAAAGGTGGATATAACCTGAGTGTCAAGGATCTTTCTTGTACAGTTTGATAAAAGAACGGAAATGAAATCGGCACAAAGAGCATTTCGTGATTCATAATCCTTATCGTCAAGGTAACGAAGCATTGCTGTTGCTTCTTCGCCGTCAAGAGTTTGCTTGCCCTTGTCAAGGTCTATTTCAAATTTTGATGCGGGAATTGACTCCTTCATATCATAGGGAACAAAAAACTCTACTCCGCCAATACTGTCTACTAATTTTCCAACTGAATTTGCACTTAAAGAGGTACAGATATAATAGTCTATATTGCATCCCGTAATCTCTTCAATTTTTGCTTCAAGTACCGAAACATCTCTGGAATCGTATTCTGTTTTGCACTTGGTGTTATAAAAATCGGAAAGGGTTGTGGTAGAACCGCTTAAAGTAATCTGTGTATTACCGGGTATAGGAAGGAAAACCGCTTTGCCGGTTTCACAGGAAAAACGCATAAGCATGATTGCATCGGCACAGGAATGAGAATTATCACCGAGATAATCGTTGCCAACTAAAAGTACCGTAAAACTTTCACCGTCTATTACCTTTTTTGAAATCGGAATATTTTCTTCCGGTTCGGTTTCAAGCGATTGTTCGGTTGCTTCATTTTTACCGGATTTATTGCCGCCAATCTCACTTCTTATATAAGCAATTATCGGTATGGCAATTAGTGTAAACACAAGAAGTGAAACTACGAATGTGATAAGAAAAGTTAACAGATTTCTTTTTAAAGAAGCCATATTTTTACCTCATTACACATAATTATTACATTTTTGTAATATAAGTAAAATTCATTATATCACAACATAATAAAAAATTCAAGTATTTTTACTCAAACACTTGAAAATTATACAAAAGTAGTATATAATACCATTATGCCTCCTTAGTTAAATGGATATAACAAGCCCCTCCTAAGGGCTAGTTGTGGGTTCGATTCCCGCAGGGGGTGCCACGAAAAAAGAGCCTTTTGTCTATCGAACAAAAGGCTCTTTTTTTTCAAACTAAGTGTGCCTTATGGTACGATAAGCACACCTTCGGTGTGTACGCACCGTGAAGTGCCTGCGGGCATGGGTGGCTCACTTAACTTCACATTGTGCGACAGCACAATACTTCACATAGGCATCGCCGCTGCTTCACTTGGCAAAGCCAAACTTAATTACATTTGTAATTTTATATATTATATTTTTCACTTGCAAAAAATATTTAATTATAGTATAATAATATAGATTATGTTTTGTTAGGAGAATTATATTGAAAAAATTAAAAAACAACTTTATTTCAGAAATTAAAACCTTAAATTGGTTTAATTTCGTTATGCTTTTGTTTGCAGGTTGTATAAATGCCTGCGGTGTTACAATGTTCCTTGCACCCGTTAAGCTGTATGACAGCGGAATATCGGGAACATCCATGCTTCTTTCCCAGATAACACCGGAATATCTGAGTCTTTCTGTATTTCTTGTAATTCTTAATATTCCTCTGTTTTTGTACGGACTTCGTAAGCAGGGATGGGTATTTACCATATATTCAATATTTGCGGTTGCGGTGTATTCTCTGGCGGCATGGCTTATAACCGATGTGCTTCCGATAGATGTCAGCTTTGCCTCACCCTTTGCAGAGCAGGATCTTTTGCTTTGTGCCGTATTCGGCGGTCTTATTTCGGGGCTTGGAAGCGGTCTTACTATCCGATTTGGCGGCGCTATTGACGGTATTGAGGTTATGGCGGTAATGTTTGCAAAAAAGATGGGTATAACCGTTGGCACCTTTGTAATGATTTATAATGCCATTCTTTATATTATATGCGGTGCTGTTCTGGGCAGCTGGATACTCCCGCTTTATTCAATTGTTACATATTTCGCTGCGCTTAAAACCGTAGACTTTGTTGTGGAAGGCTTTGACCGTTCAAAGGAAGCAATGATAATTACAGAAAAGCCTGAGGCTATAAGCTCGGCGCTTATGGAAGCTTTTGAAAGCGGCACTACCCTTATTTCCGCAAAGGGCGGTTATTCCAACAATGATAAAACCGTTATATACTTTGTTGTTAACCGTTTCCAAATATCAAAAATGAGAAAGATAGTACACAAGATAGATCCCCGTGCATATGTTACAATAAGTGAAGTGGCGGATGTTATAAAAGGAGTAAAATGATAAATATAGTTAAACCGTATAAGGATGATATGATCATACCGATATCCGTGTCTTTTTTTGAAGATATTGAAATTGATGTATATGGGGAATATTATGATATTGCAAAGGAATATCAAAAAAAGTATTCCAAGAATCCTTTTTCTCCGGAAGCTCTCAATTTTCTGTACAGTAATATAAAACCCTATGGATATAAAAGCTATGAAGAGGATAAGGAATACTATCTTGTATATGCAATGGACGATATCTCCTGCCTGAATGACAGCGATATTCAAGCTACCGATATATACAGTGCAAGCTATGTTACCGATGAAACGGAATTTGAGGCTGATGTTATTAAAGAAAAGGGTGAGCCTGCTTCGGTAATTGTTGAAAACGGAAGAATCGTGTCCATTGCAGCGGCAAATTACTTTATAGAAGAAGATGATGATGAAGTAGAGCTTGCCGTGGAAACTTTACCTGAATACAGGGGCAAAGGTTATGCAAAAGCCGTTCTTTGCGATATGATAAAGAAGGTTTTTGCTATGGGAAAATATCCTACCTACCGTGTTTCATGTTTTAATAAAGCGTCTGTGAAAACCGTTGAGAGCTGCGGGTTCAGGCAGATCGGAAAAGAATTATACTTGAATTTTTACAAAGAGGAAGAATAAATGGCATTTGATGCAGGTATGCTTGCGGCATGCGTAAATGAACTTAAAAATACAATAGTGGGTGCAAAGGTTGATAAGATATATCAACCGGGAAGAGAAGAGCTTGTTTTTGTTCTTCGTATGTGGAACCGCCGTGAGCCTATGAAGCTTCTTATGTCGGCAGGGGCAAACACCCCCCGTATAAATATAAGCGGTTTCAATCTTCAAAATCCCGCCACCCCGCCTACCTTTACTCAGCTTTTGCGTAAGCATTTACAGGGTGCAAAGATTACAGATGTTGAACAATTGGGCTTTGAAAGGGCTTGCCGTATTGAGCTTGAAGCCCATGACGATATGAATTTCAAAACAAAGAAGAATATTGTTTGTGAGATAATGGGTAAATACAGCAATATTATTTTCTGTGATGCAGATATGAAGATTATATCTGCCGTTAAGATCGTTGATCTTACCACAAGTCATAAGCGTCAGGTTTTACCCGGTATGAAATACGAAATGCCGCCTTCCCAGGGCAAGCTGAACCCCTTGGAGGAAACAAGGGCATCCTTCAAGGAAGCTCTTATAGGATATGAAGGCGAGCTTTCAAAATTTATAACCAACAGATATATGGGCATTTCCTCCCTTACGGCAAGAGAAATATCAACTCTTGCAAAAACAATGGGTACATGGGATGCCTTTGAGTATGTTATAAATATAATTAAAAATGCAGAGTTTACGCCTATACTTTTAAGGGATAAAAATAAAAATCCCAAGGAATATTCTTTCTTTCCGATTACACAGTACGGTTCTGCTCTTGCTGCAGAAAATACAGAAACCTTTGGTAATCTTATAGACAGTTACTTTGGAGAAAGAGAAAGAAGCGACCGTATAAAGCAGAAGGCAAACGACCTGTTCAAGCTTATTGAAAACTCGATTGCGCGCCTTGAAAAAAAGACAGCTTTACAAATGCAGGATCTTGAAAACTGCAGTGAAAAAGAGGTTTTTAAGAGATACGGTGATCTCATTACCTCGAATATTTATGCTATTAAAAGAGGTATGAAAACCGCTACATTGGTTGATTATTATGATCCCGAAATGAAAGAGGTAGAGGTTCCGCTTGATTATCGCCTTGATGCACCGGCCAATGCACAAAAATATTATAAAAGATACAATAAACTTAAAAAGGCAGAAACAGAGCTGAAAAAGCAGATGGATATTTCCAAAATTGAGCTTGACTATCTTTGGAGTGTGTTTGAATCCTTTGACCGTGCAGAGGGTGAAATTGAGATAAATGAAATAAGACGGGAGCTTTATGAATCGGGATATGCTTCAAGGATGAAGAATTATACTCAGATAAAACAGCAACAGTCCAAGCCCCTTGAATTTGTTACCTCTAACGGTTATCGGGTTCTTTGCGGTAAAAATAATACTCAAAATGAAAGATTGACCTTCAAGCTTGCCTCCAAGGGTGATTATTGGTTTCATGCCAAAAATATGCCGGGTTCACATGTTATTTTGTTTTGTGACGGTATGGAAGAACCGCCTGCCGAGGATTTTACACAAGCAGCTATAATTGCCGCAACCCACTCAAAAGCCAAAGAGGAGGCTTCTGTTGAGGTTGATTATTCACTTATTAAAAACATTAAAAAGCCTGTGGCAGCAAAACCGGGATTGGTTATATATCATACAAATTATTCTGCTCTTGTTACCCCATCAAAGTCAGTTTGCGAAAGTTTACGGGTAAAGTAATGGATATAATAATAAGCGATATACAATCCGGTATGACCGTAAAAGAGGTGCTGTATAACCATCTGCATCTTTCCCACGGGCAGGTAACATCTTTGAAAAAGAATGAAAAGGGAATTCTTTTAAATCAAAAGCGTGTTACCGTTGTTGAAAAGGTACGGGCAAACGATGTTCTTTCCCTTGCCCTTGAGGATAAGGATGATGATGAAAATACAGATATAGAACCGGTGAATATCCCTGTTGAAATATTGTATGAAGACGAGTATATTGTTTGCGTGAACAAACCCTCGTCAATGCCTACACATCCCTCTCACGGACATCATTACGATACTCTTGCAAATGCACTTTGTTATTATTACAAAAAACAGGGAAGGCCCTTTGTGTTTCGTGCGGTAAACCGTCTTGACAGCGAAACCAGCGGAGTAGTGCTTGTAGCAAAGGACAGACACAGTGCATTTGTGTTGGGCAAATCACTCCAAAAGGGCGAATTTACCAAAGAATATTATGCACTTCTTGAAGGTATGGCAGAAAATGACTCTGTGATAGAAAGTTATATAAAGCGTAAGCAGGACAGCATCATTTTCCGTTGTTCAAAAGCAGAGGGGAAGCCCTCGGAATATGCCAGAACCGAATACAAAGTTATATGCCGTAAAAATAACAGAACTCTTGTAAAAGCAATGCCTGTAACCGGGAGAACACATCAGCTGAGAGTTCATTTCAGTGATATGGGAAATCCAATTGTTGGAGACAGCTTGTACGGTAAGGAAGAGAAAAGGCTGATGCTTCATGCGGTTTCTCTTTCATTTCCGCATCCGATAAGCGGTGAATCAATAACAATTGAAGCCGAATTGCCGCAAGAATTTAAAGAATTTACAGGAATTAAAGAATAATGAATACAGAAAATAAAGAAGAATTCAACGAAATAGCCGAAGAAGTTATACGAAAAAGCATAAAGGAAAGGATCTCGGATTTTTATCGAAACTGTGTAAGTCTGTTTGCAAAAATCGGCTTTTCTGTTTTTGCGCTTTCTGTACTGATTCTTGTTATTTCTAAATTTTCACCTTCTTTTGCCGACTTTTTTAACCGATATATCAGTTCATCCATCCGTTTTGTTCTTTCAAAGATTACGGGCATTTTGCCCTTTTCCCTTGGAGAAACAATCTTTTTATCAATTCCTTTGATATTTATAAGTATTGTAACCCTTTATTTCAAGTATTTTTCAAAAGACGATATAAAAGCAACACGGTTTCTTGTAACACTTACAACCTGTCTTGCTCTTATGTTCAGCTGTCATAGTGTTTCATTTGGTATTGCATATAATTGTTCTCCTCTTGCACAAAGGCTGGGTTTGGAGCAAAAAACCGTTACTCCGGAAGAATTGGAATATACAGCAGTTGCGGTGAGAAGGGAGCTGGAAAAGTGTACTGAGGATATATATTATAAAGAAAACGGTGCTTCGGTTATGCCTTACAGCTATAAGGAGCTTAATGCAAAGCTGAATCAGGCATATAAAAAGGCATGTAAAAAATATGAATTTATTCCTGACCTTAAATCCAATGTAAAGCTGTTGGCTGTAAGTCCTATAATGACCTATACTCATATTTCGGGTATATACACTTATTATACCGGAGAGGCAAATATTAATTTTAATTATCCCGATTACACAGCACCCTATACCATGGCACATGAAATGGCACATCAAAGAGGTGCAGCACCGGAGGACGAGGCTAATTTTGTTGCTTTTCTTGTTTGTATGGAATCAAATGATATCTATATTCGCTACAGTGCTTATCTTAGTATGTATGAATACCTGCTTTCTGCATACTATGAGGCGGATGCCGAGGGTTATAATGCTCACATCTCAAAAACCGATCTCACCGTAAGAAGGGAAATGATAGCTTTCTCGGAATTCTTTTCAAAGTATCAGAATTCGGGGGCTTCAAAGGTCAGCAATGCCATAAACGATACTTATCTTAAAGCATCGGGAGAAAAAGCGGGAGCCAAAAGCTATGGCCTTGTTGTAGATCTTGCATGTGCATATTATGCTAAAGAATCGCAATAAATCAATAGTTGCATATAATTATATTGACCGATATTATTTTTAAAAAAGATATTTTGTGAACATTTAATTGTATAATTTTTGTAAAGTTCTTTATTTTTTCATAATTATGTGTTATAATACTACGGTAAAGTATGCAAATATGTAATTTTGTACTTATCTTTTGTCGTAAGACTTTTATATATAAAATTTGAGAAGGGTGACAATTTCGCATGGATAAAATAGTTATCAACGGCGGAAATCCGCTGTATGGCGATATTGAAGTTAGCGGTGCGAAGAATGCGGCTGTAGCCGTAATATATGCCTGCTTGCTTGTTAAGGAAAAGATTGTTCTTGAAAATATCCCTCCTATTCTTGATGTAAGTGTTTCTCTTGAAGTGCTTCGCAGCATGGGAGCTAAAGTTAAAATGCTTAAAAAGGATGTAGTTGAGATAGACGCTACAGATGCTGTGCAGGGATCCAGTCCTGCAGAGCTTGTACGCCGTATGCGTGCTTCCTATTATCTTATAGGTGCGGAATTAGGCAGATACAAGTGTGCATCCGTAGATTATCCCGGTGGCTGCGATTTTGGTGTTCGCCCCATAGACCAGCACATCAAGGCATTTACTGCTTTGGGTTCCGAGGTGGAAGTGGATAACGGAAGAATAGAGGTTAAAGCAGAAAACGGAGTTAACGGTGCAAATGTTTTCTTTGATGTTGTTACTGTTGGCGGTACAATGAATCTCATGATTGCCGCAGCATGTGCAAACGGAACAACCATTATCGAAAATGCAGCCCGTGAGCCCCATGTTGTAGACCTTGCCAACTTCCTTAATACCTGCGGTGCCAATATCAAGGGCGCGGGTACCGATACCATAAAAATAAAAGGCGTGGAGGAACTCCACGGTTGTACTTATGCCATTATTCCCGATATGATCGAAGCGGGTACTTATATGATCGCGGCTGCCGCAACAGGCGGAAAGCTCAAGATCACCAATGTAATTCCCAAGCATCTTGAATCCATAACTGCAAAGTTAAAGGAAATGGGTGTTGCTGTTAGTGAGGGTGACGATTATGTTCTTGTAAGTGCGGCACCTGAGCTTAAGCGCATCAATATCAAAACCTTGCCCTATCCCGGTTTCCCTACAGATATGCAGCCGCAGATGTGTGTGTTGTTATGTCTTGCAAAGGGGGTAAGCCTTTTAAATGAAGGCGTTTGGGATAACAGATTCAGGTATGTTGAGGAGCTCAAACGAATGAGTGCCAACATTAAGGTGGATGGAAAAACCGCCATTGTTGAAGGTATTCCGAAGCTTTCTCCTGCAAAGGTAAGAGCTGTTGACCTTCGTGCAGGTGCTGCAATGGTTATTGCAGGTCTTGCAACAAACGGAAAAACCGAAATTGAGGATATTCATTTTATTGAACGGGGTTATGATAACATTGTCGGTAAGCTTGCTGCAGTAGGAGCTTGCATCAAAAAAGTTTATATTCCCGAAGAAATTTCTTACGAAAAAGCAAATTGATATTGAATATAAAAGGGCTGTTCCAAATGTGATTGTTTCGCATTTGAGACAGCCCATTTTGTTTGGTATGGTAGGGTATGTGTATTTAATATAAGGAGTATAATTTTTGAGAAAAGCAGTATTTTTTATTTCAAATAATTGACAATTAAAAAGATTTTTGATATACTTACTATGAATTTTAATAAAACAAACTTTGTATAAATATTTGTTTTTATTTTTTTAAAATAATATAATTTAATATTAAGATTATATATAAGGAGAGAAAAAATGAACGAAAAAGAGCGAAACTGCCAAAATGAAAATGAATCGGTTAACGATTTCGAATTTCAAAAGGTTTCATCAAAGAAAACCATATCGTTTATCATGGCTGTAGTTATGATTATCGGTATGTTTTCATCCGCCTTCCCTTTGAGTGTGTTGGCGGAAAAAGTAGATGAATATGTTGAACAGAATACCGTGCAACCGGAAATGGTTACAACTTCCTGCTCCGGTGATGCAGACGGTGATTACAGGTATAACGGTTTTACATATGATATTTTCAATAAAGAAGTAATTATTAGAAACAGCAGTGTTTGGGGGGATGTTGTAATTCCTGAATATATACGGGGTTATCCGGTTGTAAGAATAGCGTGTTCTGCGTTTGACGGCTGCTACGGAATGAAGAGTATTGATATACCTGATACCGTAAGATATATAGAACACTATGCATTTGAAGGTTGTACAAAATTAAAAGAGATAAGTATCCCTGCAAGTGTTGACCATATTGAAGAGGGAGTATTTTATGATTGTTCCGGATTAAGAAGCCTTTCTATATATAATCCGGATTGTTATATATACGGTAATATAACCGGAAATAACCAAAAAGTATATATAAGGGGCCATCAGTACAGTACGGCACAATCTATGGCAAATAAATACGGAAAAAAATTTGCTGATTTCAATGCAGAGGTAAGTTATTACGAGGAAATCGGCAATATAGCTGTTGTTACAAATCAGCCTAACGGTTTGTCCCTTATGGGTTGTACGGTTACTATAGACGGTGTTAGTTCTGTAATGACAAAAAGTACTGAATATTTTGATATTCCCGATGGTTACACCGGGGATGTTGTTGTGTCAAAGGAAGGGTATATAAGCAGCAGATATCCTGCGGAATATTTGAAAAAATACAATTTCTTTGTTATGTATCCCGATACTACGGAAGGTCCCGTAGTACAGCATTATTTAACGCGCGATGCAAAGCAGACTGCAAATGTATTTTCTGATATGTTGCATTATAACGAATATGTATATGATCTTGAAGAAAAACAGAACGATTTTCTCATATCCGTGAATGCTAACGGTAAAACAATACGCTCAATTTATTTTTTACAGGGTGATAACAGATTTAATCTTGTTAACGGCATGAATGAGAATTTCAATACCTCCGGCAACTTTAGGAGCAACGGTGGAGAAATATATTTGTGCATAGATACTACAGATGGAGTAACATACAAAAGACCTGCAAAAATTAAAGCTCTTTCCAGCCGTATCAAGCTTGATTCGGAAATAGGCGGTTCGGTTAGCGGCCAAATACCGGACGATATTGACGGACTCGGCGGTTGGGAATATAAAGCAGGCTTTGATATCGGTCAGGTGCCTATTTCTTTTACAATTACTGATAATAAGGTAAAGGGTGCTATAGGTATAAAGGGTGATGAAAAATTCACCCAAACCTGGTATAATGATATTAAGGATGTTATTACTACCCACGAGAAAAACGGTAAAAAAACATACACCAAAAAAACCATGGAAAATCTTGAGAAAAAGATCAAGAGCAAGGGCGGTGATGTTTATGACGGTAATACCAGTTTTGGTATTGATGTATCAGGTGAGATTATAGGTTATATCGAAGCAACCTTCAATCCCGTTACATATAAGCTTGAAAATATTCAATCAGGTCTTATACTGAAGGTTAGCGGCAAGGCACAGCATACAACACAGAATTGTTTAATGATTACTGTTATACCTGTACCTTATTATTGGACGGTTGCAATAGAGCTTGAGGTTGCGGCACAGATAGCATCCAATATATCCTATGATAAAAATAATAATGTAGATTTCAGCGCAGAGATGCCTTCAATATCTATAGGCCTTGATGTGTCCGGAAGCCTTAATCTTGGTGTAAACGGAATCATTGGCGGCGGCGGTAAGATCGGTGGAGGAATAAATGTTACATTCAAGGCACCGGAGTTTGATTTTTCTACATCCGAATGGGTGCTTTCCTGTAGAATGGGCCTAACGGGACAGATTGCAGGATTTGGAGGAGATTTCAATTTCTTTGATGAAGATGTACAGATTTATCCATGGGAAAAAGCAGCATCTACGGCTTCTTTATCAACCTTGATGACCGATTATGCTTCAAGTAATAAGCTTTTGGCAAGTACACTTCCGTACAGCGAATCTGTATATAATACATACCTTTCAGAAATAGGCGGAGAGGGAAATATTTTCAAATCGGGCGGTTATATGTATTCTGAGCCTAAAGTAGCTTACCGCTCGGACGGTACTGCTGTTATGGTTTGGATCGACTATGACGAGGATCGCAGCGATGTTAATAAAACAGCTCTTTTCTACAGTGTATATGATCCCGTAACCAATGTATGGTCCGATCCTATGCAGGTTGATGATGACGGAACAGCTGATGACAATCCTGTACTTAAAACTATAGGTGACGATATATATCTGGTATGGAACGATGCTGACAGTGAGCTTGAGGATTCGGCTACAGTTATGGATATGCTTGCTTGTATGGGAGTATCCTATTCTGTGTTTGACGGCAAAGAATTTTCATCTGCAATAAGTGTTACCGAGGCTAACGGTTATATGGATATTGTACCCGATATTACGGTTGATGACAACGGTGTTGTTATAGTATGGCTTAAGAATGAGGAGAACGATATTTTCGGTCAGACCGGTACAAACAGCATTATGATGGCAACATTATCCGAATCGGCAAACGCGGTAACCGAAGTATTTAATACTACAGCCCCCATAAATTCCTTTAAGGTTATACGCGAAAGCGGTAATACAGTAATATATTATTCTGCAGACGGTGACGGAGATATCAATACCTTTAATGATTATGAAATATATAAGATCGTAAACGGCGAAGTTACTCAGGTTACTTCAAATGATGTTTCGGATACTTCTGTGGTTTCGGTTTCAGATTCTGTATTCTGGTCACAGGGGGATACAGTTAAGTCGGCTCACCATACCGTGGAATGTGAGGGTGTGGGAAGTCAATACTGTGTTGCCGAAAGTTTAACAGGCTTTTCGGTTATATATCCCGTTGATAAAGGTGAGGGTGTTACAGCATATATGTTCACCGCCAAAACCGAGGACGGAATGAGCACACCCGTTGAGCTTGCATCAGGAAATTTTGTGTGTCAGGATCTTTCGGCATATTGGGATAACAATACCCTTTACTTTGTTACAAACGAAGTGTCAGAGGATTATTCAACTGCAGATATTAAGGTATATGAATTTGATACAATCGGGGAATTTACAATTGACGGTCTTTATTATGATGAATATACATTGGTGTCAAACGGATTGCTTGATATCAGCGGTACGATCTCTAATACCGGATTATATGAGATTCCCGGTTATTGCGTTGAAGTATATGAAGGTGAAGAGCTTTTAACTGTTTATGAAGAAGAGGATTATCTTCTTCCCGGTCAAGCATCTGATATCAAAATCTATGTTGAGCTTCCCGAAACAATCGATTTCAGCAATCTTGATTTTGTTCTGAAATACGATGCAGGCTCAGAAGTGATTACTGCAGACAGTAAAACAATGGATTTGGGCCTTACAGATATTTCTCTTGAAAATGCAGTGATCAACTCAAACGGAGAAAATACGGTTATGAGTGTATCTGTGGCAAACAGAGGTATCTCGGATATATCATCAGCTACAGTTAAGCTGCATAAGGATAGTGAGGACGGAGAAGTTATTGCTACCGCAGATGTTTTTGATATTGCTTCCCGTGACGATGAAATAATAGAGTTTGATATGACAAGCTTTATTGAGGAAGGCGTCACATATTATGTAACTGTTGACGCATTGGAAAACGAATTTTTAACTGTTAACAATGTAGATTTCGCTGCGTATTATGAATATGTACCGGACAAGGTTGTTGAAGAAACTATCTATGATAAATATGACAAGATAGAAGTCGGTAAGGAATGTAAAATCACAATAGACGCTGATAATGCTGCTAAAAAGTTACTTTTTATTCCCAAAGAGGACGGTTTATACTCCTTTAGCTCATACAATACCGATGCTGATGTTTTCGGAAGTGTGATGGATTTGGAATATAATATATTGGCAAAAAATGATGACAGCGGTGAAGGAAATAACTTTAATGTTGAATATTCCTTAACAGCGGGAACAGCATATCTGTTAAATACCAGCTCGTATTCTGTGAGTGATGCGATAAGCTGTACTGTTAAGGTGGAGAAGATCGATTCTGTATCAAATGTTACAGGATACTGCGGGGATGACCTTATCTGGGAATTTGATGACGACGGTGTACTTACAATTTATGGATCCGGTGCTATGTATTATTATTCTTCTTCTTCCACTTCATCTGTACCTTGGTATTCAATAAGATCACAAATTGTAACCGTTTTAATTAAACCCGGTGTTACTGAAATTTCCGCCAATTCGTTTTATGCATATAAAAATATTACAAGCGTTTCTCTGTCGGATACACTTGAAAAAATCGGATCTGAAGCATTTTTTGGTTGTGATAAACTAACAAGCATTAGTATTCCTGTTTCTGTTGAGAATATAGGTATTGATGCATTTTATAATTGCAAATCGCTTACGGGCGTTTATATAACGGATCTTGGTAACTGGTGTAATGTGAATTTTAATAGTATATATTCCAATCCTTTAGTATATGCCCAAAAGCTCTATTTAAACGGAGAACTTCTTACTGATGTTGTTTTGCCTGATACTATCGGTGTAATTAAAAATAATACATTCTATGGTTGTACAGCTATAGAAAATGTTGTAATTCCGGATTCTGTTATAGAAATAGGACCTTCAGCATTCTACGGGTGTATCTCGTTAACCGACATTGTTATTCCCGATTCGGTTACCACAATAGGTTATTCTGCATTTGGTGACTGTATGTCTCTTTCAAGTGTTACAATACCGGATTCGGTTACAGAAATAGGGAACAATGCTTTTGATTATTGTTACAGTCTCACTATAAGATGTATGCCTTGTTCATATGCTGAATCCTATGCTTTGGATAAAAATTTCCATATTGAACACATAATTTCTGTTTCGGGTATAGAAATCGGTTCACTTCCTGCAAAAACGGTATATCCCGTAAACGGGGAACTTAAAATTGCAGGACTTGAATTAAAGGTAATTTTAGCTGACGGCAGTATTAGAAATTTGACAAAAGGCTATACTCTGGGAAGTTATGATTTTTCCACAGCAGGGGAAAAAGTAATTGATATATCTTATGCAGGGGTTACCGTTTCATTTAAGGTAACTGTTGATTCAACATTGGTTGAATATCCCGAATCCGATCATCCTTATGCAAATTCCGAAGATAAGACCTGGACTTACACTCATCCTACCGAGTGCGATGCTCTGGTTATTACTTTCTCTGAGGATACATATACAGAAAGTAATTATGATTTTATTTACATATATGATGCATCAGGCTATGCATCAGGTGATGCAGCAAATTCGCTTATAGGAAAATTTACAGGTGATGAACTTTCCGGTGTTACGCTGAGGATAAACACAAACAGCTTTACCATTCGTTTAACATCAGATTCCAGTATAAATAAATTTGGCTTTTCAATTGATAATATTCAGGGAATTTCAATTGAAAATATTGCTCTCATAGCACTTCCTGTAAAAACAGTATATCCTATTAACGGACAACTGATAACCGATGGTCTTGAGTTAGAAATAACCTATACAGACGGTAATACTTCAACAGTAACCGATGGCTACACCGTTGGTGAATATGATTTTTCCACCGAAGGCGAAAAGGAAATAACCGTTTCATATTTAGGGTATACATTTACATTTACTGTAACTGTTGATCCAACATTGGTTGAATATCCTGAATCGGCACATCCGTATCCTAATAATTCATCAGAATCATGGACCTATATACATCCTTTTATATTTGAATCTTTAAAGGTTACTTTCTCTTCAGATACATATTTTGAGGCTGGATGGGATTATGTGGTTATCTATGACTTATCCGGTAACGAAATAGGCTATTATACCGGCAATGAGCTTTCAGGTGAAACCATAACAATTTATGATGTTGGTTTTACAATTCAACTTTTCTCTGACGGCAGTTATAATTATTACGGTTTTTCTATTGATAATATAGAAGGATATTCTGAAGAATGTATACATAGTTTTTCAAATTATGTATACAATGAAGATGCAACATGTACAGAGGACGGTACCATGACCGCATATTGTGATTATGGTTGCGGTGAATCAGACACTTATATATATGAAGGAAGTGCCAAAGGTCACGATTGGAGTGATTGGTATGAGGTGATTGCTCCCACAGAAGAAAGCGTAGGCGAAGAACAAAGAGACTGTTGGGCGTGCGAAGCATTTGAATATCGTGAGATTCCTATGCTTGAACCTCCCGTGGATGAAAATGCACCTTATGTTACCGTATACAATTATGATGTATTTGTTGATAAATCAGACGAAATAAAATACATCAGATATGCTTTAGGTGAATATTCAACGGCTTCGGAAATAAAGAATGCTCAAGGCTGTGTAACTCTTAATGCAACAAAGATCGCGGAATATTCAAACTATGGTGAGTGTTGTATAACAATGCCCAACGGCGGTGTATATTCCTTATGGATTAAAATGAATGACGGAAGCGAATATATATATAAGGCAGACCTTTCTGTAATGTACCAGGAAGTAGTTGCAGACGGTGTTACCGTAACCGTAAAGAATCTTTACGGTGTAAAGGACTACTTTATAGCAAAGGGAGAATATGATAATTATTCCGACCTTCGAGCAAATGCTCTTGTTCAGATAACAAAGAACAAGATCGGTACAAAGCATGATTACACATATATTCTCTCTACACCCGGCACATATACTGTTTGTGTAAGATACGATGATTCCACCCGTGAACATGAGTTTATCACCTTTGAGGTGACTGTAAATGAACCCACCTTTACCGAAAACGGATTACAGCTTATAGTTGGAAATCTTGAGGGTATAAAGGTTATCCGTACAGCATACGGAGAATACAATACACCCGGCAAGATAAAGAGAGCCGAGGGTGCAAGAGCCTTTACAGGTAAGAGTGTACTTAAAGGTTTGGATGAATACGCAATACAGTACCGTGACGAGGGTATTGTAACTGTAGCAGTTGTATATAACAACGGTTATGAGGTAATGTATACATATGATGTAACAAAGAAAACTCCTCAAATGTATCAGGATGGTAATACAGTTACATTTGACTGTCTTGATGATCTTAAGGTTATCCGTTATGCTAAAGGTGAATATGCAACCTCAAATCAGATAAAGAATGCAAAAGGAAGTATCAGCGTAAGCGGTAAAACTATGGAGGAAACCTCATATAGCGTAACCCTTACTCCCGGCACATACACATTCTGCGTTCAGTATAACGATGATAGCTATAATTATTATGTAATTACAGTTGAATAACAAAAATAATCCGTTGCTTTTCGGCAACGGATTATTTTATTATTACTATATGCTTTGTTCTGTTGATGTAATATTTTTTCTCTTTAGCAAAATCAAAAGAATATAAATCAAATTCTTTTTCCTTGCCGTGTTCTGTGTAATATTCACACAGCACGGCAGGGGGACTTTTATTTTCCCATATAAGTGTATCAAGGGCTAATCGCTCTATCGCTTCGCTTGCCGAAAAGCATTCCTTTAAATAATCAAATAGCAGCAATCTTAAATCATTTTGTGATATTTTTTCTATATCCTTTTTTAGAATTCGGGTAAAACCTTCAAAAAATTCAAAGGGGCTTTTTGCGTTTTTAAGGATATATTCGCAGGTATATTCAAACCTCTCGCTTGAGTAGATACGGTCTATTACATCTGCAATTTTTATCAAGGTGAACATTTCATCAAAATTTATATAATTGTTTTGTATAACCTGATAAGGCGGTTTTGAGGAATATATGTATCCGTGTGTTTTTGGATTTTCTCTTATATGAGAACCCTTCAGCATTTTTAAAAAACCAAGCTGCAGCTTATCGCAGCAACCGATTGTTTCGTCAAAGGAATATTTTAAAGACGGCATATCTTCGTAGGGAAGAGCTGCAATCAGGTCTGCATGAATGTGGATGTTTTTGTAATCCTTTATTCTTTTGAGGTTCTCAATTGCCTTTTTGTTATCGGTATTTCTGTTTATGGCTTTTAATGTTTTGGGATTGCAGGACTGTATTCCGGCTTCAAACTGGATCTTACCTTTTAGCATATTTTTCAGTATGTCAAAGCATTCTTCATCAAGCTGATCTGCACATATTTCAAAATGATAATTCAGCGTATATTTTTCTGTGCATAACTCTTTCCAGATTGTTTTGGCTCTTTTTAAATCAAAATTGAATGTACGGTCTATAAATTTGATTATTCTTGGCTTTTGGGGTAATTTTTCAAATTCCAGAAGGTCCTTTAAGGTCTTTTCTGCGGTTTTTGCATATACTCCCTGTGTAAGAGACGAAAGACAGTAGCTGCATCTGTGAGGGCATCCTCTTGATGATTCATAATATAATATATCCCCTTTGGCAGGGTAAGTATCATACAAAATAGGAGAATTTCTGAAAAAATCCTTTGAACATGTACCCGTAACACATTTGTGGCTGAATGATGAAATGTTTGTACATACATCTGTTATTACTTCTTCTCCCTGGCCGCAGATAACGGTGTCAACAAAAGGAAACTTTTCAAAGAAGCTTTCATTTTCAAAGCTTACCTCAGGTCCGCCGAAGATTATTTTTGAATCGGGTAATAAGCATTTTAATTCCCTTGCAAGCTCGATCATTTCTGTGTAATTCCATATATAAACCGAAAATGCATATATATCACTATTGGTACGGTAAAGCTCGCAGAGTATATTTTCATGCTTATCTTTAAGGCAGAATTCCTTTAATTCGGCATGGATATTGTTTTCATTGAGCGAATATGCAAGGTATCTTATTGCAAGATTTGTATGTGTATATGATGAATTAAGTGCAAATAATGTAATTTTCAAGGCGGTTCTCCAATTAGTTGATGTATAATGATTTTATCACAAATCACCCAAAGTATCAATATTATTTGAATATTTTAGATAAAAGTGTTTCTTCGTATCTGTTCATTGCATTGAAATCCATTGCGGATATATAGATTTTTTCAAGCTCAAAATGAACATCTTTAATTTGTGCAAGTATATAATATGCCTCATTTATTAAATTGTTTCTGTGTTTTATTG
>JAFYPJ010000009.1 GCA_017547545.1 Clostridia bacterium
ATTTCTTTAACATATAGTTTTTAAAAGTTTGAAATTTACAGGATTTTATGTAATGAATCCAAAGTTCACCAATCAAAAGCCTTCCTCTGACGAGGAAGGTGGCATCAACGCAGATTATATATTATTTTGAGTTTTCGCTAAAGTAAGTGGATGACGGATAGAGAGATACAGAAAAGTTTATTTCGGGAATTAAAATAACGATTTTATCAACCTGCCACACTCGATGCCTGTGGGTGCAGGGGATGATCCCCTGCAAAAAATCCTTCCAAACGGAAGGATTTTTTATTTCAACCTTACACGGAACAAAAATCTTATCATACTTTTTGTGTTCCAAGGTATCAAGGGATACAGATAGCTCCTGCCTCCCGCTACGCTCTTGTTTGATACGATTAGCAAAAAGACCAATAGCAGTCCGCAAGTAAAGCCCCATATATTAAACACAGCGGTAAGCACAAGCATAATAAGGCGCATGAACTTCAGCGCATAGGCAAGCTCATAGCTACTCTGTGTAAAGTTGGCAATAGTTATAATTGCAAGATACAGGATCACCTCAGGTACAAACCAGCCTATATCCACCGCCATTTCTCCCAAAATCAAACCCGCAATAACCGAAAATGAATTACCCAAAACCTGGGGCGTATTAAGGGAGGCAATTTTAAGACCGTCTATTATAAATTCTATAATAAATATCTGTACCAAAACGGGGACACTTCCCGGCTCTTTGAGTTTTATAAATTCAAGCCAGGGCGGAATTAGTTGGGGGTTATTTATAAGCAGATACCATAGAGGTAAAAGAATAAGAGTTAGGGTTACTATCAACAGTCTTATTATTCTGAAATAGCTGGAGGTTAAAGGCGGCAGATAAAAATCGTCTGCCTCCTGTAAAAAATCAAAAATTGATGTTGGCAATATCATAACCTCCGGAGTATTATCCGAAATTATTATAACACTTCCCTCTAAAAGCATTGCGGCGGCAGAATCGGGGCGTTCTGTAAAACGCACCTTCGGAAAAGGATTATACCATCTTCTTTTTACAAGCTGCTCCGCAACACTCTGCTCACCAAATGATATGGCATCAGCGTTGATTTTATTCAGTTTTTCCATAATTTTTGAAAGAAATTTTTTATCTACAAGGTCATCTATATAGCAAACGGCAATATCCGACATGGTTCTCTTGCCCAGACTCACCAATTTAAAGGTCAGCTTGGGATCCCTTATACGGCGGCGGATAAGTACGGTATTGTTTATCATACTTTCTCCAAAACCGTCCCTTGGTCCCTTTAAAACCTTTTCATTTTGAGGTTCCTCTATACTTCTGTTAGGATAGCGGCGGCAAAAAACAACAATTATTTTATCCAAGCCCTCTATTACTAAAGCAGTTCCGCCCGAAAGGATCATGTTCACCGCTTCGCTTGCAGTATTTGCCTCGGAAATCTCACCGAATGCAATACGCTCATTTAACATATCAGTATCTTTATATTCTATAAAATATTCAAGAACCATTTCCAATGTTGTGTTATCTATAAAGCCGCTTACATAAAAAAGGCCGCAATTTCTCCCGTCATTCAAGGAAATGCGTCTTTTTACCACATCAAAGCTCTCTCCCACATATAAAAGGCTTGTCAGCTCTTTTGTAAATCTGTCATAGGATGTAATATCTACCACCTCCGATAAAAATAGTATCTGTTTTTTGCAAAAATTTATTCGGTACAATTGAAAAATTTATAACAATATGATATAATTACCGTATACATTAAAATGGAGGATATAATTATGACAGATGCTCAGTTTTTTAAAAATATGACAGTTCCTACGGGAAAGGTGGATATTGTTCTTGATACAGATACTTATAATGAAATAGACGATCAGTATGCCATAGCATATATGGTACGCCAAACAGAAAAATTCAATATCAAAGGAATTTATGCTGCTCCCTTTTTCAACGGAAATTCAACTTCTCCCGAAGACGGTATGGAAAAGAGCTATGACGAGATATTAAAGGTTCTTGATCTGCTTGAAAGACCTGATCTTAATGAAATTGTTTTTAAAGGCTCGAGGGAATATCTTAAAAACGAAAAAGAACCTGTGATCTCTCCCGCGGCAGAGCATCTTGCCGCCCTTGCTGACAATTATTCTCCCGAAAATCCCCTCTATATAGCTCTTATAGGCGCTTTTACCAATGTTGCTTCTGCTATTTTATTAAACCCCAAAATGAAGGAAAACTGTATATTCCTTGTTTTGGGCGGTCACGCAGACTACCTTCCCACCCCTGTTTATGAATTCAACATGATTCAGGATATTGCGGCAGCAAGGATCATATTTAACAGCAAAGCACCCCTTATCCAATTCCCCGCAATTGGTGCGGTTGATGCTCTTACTACCTCAAAATATGAGTTGGAGCATTGGCTCAAGGGCAAAAACAAACTCTGTGATTACCTTTACGAAAACACGGTGCATGAAGCAGAAAAACATGTTGATGCAAACTTCCCTTGGACAAGAGTTATCTGGGATATAATAGTTATTGCATGGTTTTTCAATGACAATGAAAAGCTGATGGAAACTACCCTGAAGCATGCCATAATTCCTCAATACGATTACTATTATTCCACCGATATGAGACGACACTATGAAAGATGTGTTTACAGAGTTTTCAGAGATAAAGTGTTCGCTCACCTCTTTGAAACATTAACAAAATAATTAAAAATAATAAAATGCCCCCGAGGCATTTTATTATTTTTATATTTTTTTGAAAAAGTTCTTGACATTTTGATAATATTGTGATATTATATTAAGGCTTTGAATAATGTATGCGCTTGTAGCTCAGTGGATAGAGTGCCCGGCTACGAACCGGTAGGTCGCAGGTTCGAATCCTGCCAGGCGCGCCATTATCTTAAACCCTCTTTTGCTATCAGCGAAAGAGGGTTTTTAATGTATATAGAAATTTGCTCTTTTTCGGTTTGAAGCTTATGCAGACCGATACCCGTTTTTCTCTTATATAACAAGGGAGATGATATAATGAAAAAATTAAACTTAATATGTATCTGTATTTGCATTATTTTGGTTTTTTGCTCATGCGCATTTGATGATGAACGCAAATATCTTACCCCGCCGGACACAATAATAATTGATAAAGAAACAGAACCGAAATCAGTTGCCACACCGCAAGATGCCGCATACGAAACCTCTGTTACACTTTTAAAGCAGAAAAACAGCTTTACCCAAACGCTTACTGTCAACACCGTTTATGATAATAACGGAATTATTACCGAGGAAGCATCAAGAAAAATTTCAGTATTTGAAAATCTGCAAAACGATTCATTTCATGCCGAAACCTTTACGGAATACACCTATGAAGATACAACATTAAAGAAAACAGAAAGCTATTCAAACGGTACTCTTACAAAATCCTTTCCCGGTGAAGAATCACAGGTATTCAGCAGTAATTGTTCAAAGGATAAATTCTTAAAAGATAACGATCCGTATCTTTTACTTAAAAGAAAGCTCTATTCATCGGTAGAATTTGAAGATGAATGCACTCTGTTATTCACCGATGCAAGCGGTTTTGAAAAATGGGTTGGCTTTGATAACTATAGCTTTGTTTTTGCAAATGCCATTCTTTCTCTTAACGCTGACAATGAAATAATACAGATCGAATATAGCGCAAAAGCCACCAATAACGGCACAACAGCGCAAATAAATGCTATAATAGTATATGATTACTCCAAAAAGGGTTGAAATTTTCATTTCAACCCTTTTTTATTATTGCTATAGATTGACTTCCCAACAGCTCAAAAGCCTTTTGTGCCCTTGCTTTGGAATATGTAACGGCCTTTCCCTCCCAGGGATCATTGAAATAATAATTATTTTCATCATATCCCACAAGAACAAGGCAATGCAGCCGTTTATTATAGGCAATACCTTTTCCTTCAGGAGTGGTCCAATAGGCATAATTCCCTGCACCGCTTGCGTTTTGCATATATAAGGTTCCCCATACTATTACGGGAATACCGTTGTTTATATATTCATCACATAGGTTTTGCAGGCTCTTTGAATAAGAATGACTGTATGTGAAATACTGCGGATCAAGATATCCCTCAAGAACATTTGCTATTACCGGGGAGTAGCAGCCCCAACCGCCCATCGAACGGGGGTTTCCGCAATATACCTTATCCGGATCGGGACCAATGCCACCCACCACAGGTGCAGAGCCTCTTGGTAAAAGCTCGTCTATAAAATAATCAACGCTGATATCTATACCGTAATACCTCATTGCCATAACCGTACTGACAGCCTCACAACCGTTTGGGTAATCATATCCCTGATAAATATACGGAACACTTAACACCTTTTTTGTATGTATTTCAGTATTACACCTTGAGCATATTCCGTCATTGGTGGTATGCCCCAATGACTTGCCTTTTGTTGTATAACAGTAAATACATTTTTCGGGGGCAAGGCAGGTTGCCGCCGAATATTTATGCCCGCTTATTCCCCCAAAGCTTGCTTTACAATTTTTGCACATTGCAGGTCTTTGGCAGGTTGCATTCAAAAAATCATGCGCATCAGGATCGGCTTCAATGTTCAATTTGCATCTTTCACATTCACCGCCGGAAAGACAATTTAAGCCTTTGCAATAATGCCCTAAGGGAAGTTTGAATTTTATGCCGCAACGGGTACATGACGAAGCCTCTGTACAGCTTGGTTCACTTAACTCGTGATCACATTTTTTAACACACACATTTAACACAAGACTTCTTGCAACCTTTACCGCCTGTGCTCTGTTAAAAACCTCCTTGGGAGAGAATACATTCTCCTTTGTTCCCTGCATCAGCTCGTTGAAAACACAAAATCCAATGCCTTCTCTTGCCCAATCGGAAATTTCCGCTTTATCCAGATATTTTTCAATATTACCGTTGAAATCATCTATTAAATTGTTTTTCAAAGCATAGTTATACAGTATAACCGCAAATTCTTCTCTTGTAATACTTTTGCCCAATCCGAATTTACCGTTGCCTACGCCTTTTATATACCCCTTTTCGTATGCCCATGAAAGCTCCTTTGAATACCACTCACCGTTCAGGGTGTCACTGAAATGATTATTATTGTAATCACTTAAATCATCTCCGGATATTCTTGCAAGGATACATACTGCCGATTCTCTTGTAAGCGGCTTTTCGGGAGAGAACTGATATTTACCCGTACCGTTAATATAACCGTTAATATAGGAAAATTCCAGTCCTTGTGTATACCATGTGTCCTCAATATCATAAAAAAGAACTTTTCCTTCACTTGAAATATCGGATGCATTAACGGCAAAAGCCAACATGAATATCAAAATAACCGAAATTCCGAGATAATATATAATTTTTTTCATATTATTGTGTTTCATACTCTTCATTTACCGATTCAAATACCGTTTCAAATTCATCTATCATCTGATTGTCATAAATAACCTTATCACAGCTTACAAGCATTTCTTTTACATAATCTGTATCAAATCCGTCAGTACTTATATAAATCTCATAAACATTCGCCTTGAAGCTGTAGCAGGGCATAGAATAAAAATCCTTTTCTCCAAGATACTCAAACCGCCATTTTGTGTTTGACATATCTTCATACATATTTTCAAAATAAGCATCCAAAAGCTCTACGGCGTTTGCCGGGAAGAATTCGTTTTTAATATTTTTAATTTCTATAACCTTCCAGCCCTCTGAATCCTTTACCCATGCTTTTCCTGCAGAAACGGGACGGGCCTGCTCAAATACAAAGTCTATAATTATATTACCCTTTGTATCCGCATAACCCCACTTACCGTTTTTATTCAAAGCAATAAAGCCGCCTGAGGAAGAATACGGTATTTTTTCAACAAAATCACCAATAGACCACAATCCGCAATCCGAATAAAGATGATCAAGTATCATTTCACCCTTCTGATTGTAATAACCCCATTTTCCTTCTTTTTTCAAGGCACAGATACCATAGTTATCATAGTTAATAAATCCCTGGTAATCGTAATCCGAAACAAGCACTCCGTTACAAACTATTCCAAACCTGAAATCCTCCTTGAAATAACCGTTTGCTCTGTAATACTCGTCATCTTTTACAAAAACAAAACCGTCATCCATATATTCATATCCACCGGTATAGCCTTCCACCGTCATCTCAGTGTTATCAACAAACTCTCCCTTGGACACAACGGCAAACTCCACATCATCACAGAAGAGATAACTGCCCATTTCCTGCCTGATTATTCTTTTGTTTTCGGTATCATATATATAATGACCGCTTCCTCCCCCATGCCCCAGGTTGCTTTGCTTTATTTCAAAGGTTTCGGGATCAACATAATTTATATGGTCTGTAATCATATTGCAAATATTGCAATATGTAAAGGAATATTCTGATTTCGGAAGCTCGGTCTTTATTATGCCGTTATAATCTATAAGATAATTACCTTCAGAATTGCTGAGGATACTGACACCCAAATTCTCCATACTGTTATCCATCATATCGAAAAAGGGTTGGATATCGTCTGCCTCGCCTTTGTATTCTGCAATTACCTCATAATTTAATTCCTTTGTTTCCTTTTTTGTTACTTCCTTTTCTGCGGTCTTTGGGATATTCTTTTCAGTTGTTTCGCATCCGATAAGAGCAGTACTCAAAATTGAAAGGCAAAGTATGATTGCTGCAAAGCAATAGCCTTTTTTCTTATTGGATGTATCAAGAATATTTTCAAACCTTTGCTTAACCGCCTTTTTCCCCGGATTGAATCCTGTTGTAAGCGCAGGAGCACTCCTTTTGCACTTTTTGACAATTTCCAGCATTGCAACACCGTATAAGATCCGTTCTTCCTTGCCCGCATTTTTCAAAACACGCTCATCGCAGGAAAGCTCCATTTCATTCATGAGCTTTCTTACCGCAATGTATACCAAAGGATTGAACCAATTAACCGCATTAGCGATCATTGCCGTAAATTTAATATAAAGGTCCTTCCTTTGTATATGTACAAGCTCATGAGCCAAAACACCGTATATATCCTCCTCTTTCATGTCTATATCGGGAAGCAGCACCTTTGTTTTTATAAAACCGTATACCATTGGTGTTTTTACAATTTTACTTTTATAAAGGGAAGGTACTTTTTTAAGTTTTTTCTTATTACAAAGAGCTTTGTAAACCTCTATGCTTTTTTCATCGGCAGTAAAAAGACTTTTATTGAGTATTTGTACCGTATTATTGTATTTGATAATATTTACGGCTGCAAAAAGAGTTGCGCCTGACAACCAAATTGCAGTGATTATAATCCAAATAGCTTTTTTATCAATAGAAAACTTTTTATTTTCTTCTTTAACAGATAATTTTGGCAGGGGACTGTTTTCATTACTTACATTTTTCTTATTTGCCTTGATATCTCCCTTGTACCCAAAATCTTCTTTTTGGTAAACCGGATCAGGGATAACGGTTTCATTTTCCTGCATAACTACCGATGTCTGTATACTCTGCTCTGTGTTATTCATAGGAACAGAAATAATTTTTGGCATTATATAACCGCCAACAGGTATGCATAATCTTATGATTATTATGCACCATATCAAATATCTGCATCCTGCCGTTATTTTTTTACCTAAATAGCGGGACAATAAAACTAAAAATCCTATAAGTGCAGACATTATTCCGCTGAATATCAAAAAATTTATAATAACTTCTGCCATTTTTACACCATTTCTTTCACTACATATAATAAAACGAAAACTTTTTTGTAATTTATTTTCCTATTTCCCTGCGCTTTTCGTTTAACATATCCGAAATTGCTATAATATCCTCATCGCTCAGCTCATCTGCTTCTATAAGAGAAGCAAGCATTGAATGCATTGATGCGCCTACCTTTTCAACAATACGGGAGGATTCATTACAAAGATATTCATTTTCGGCAATTGCCGCAGAAAAATAATGATAATATCCGCTTCTGTCTGCTTTCACAAAGCCCTTGGTTTCAAGGCGGGAAAGTAAAACATGTACCGTTTGCTTTGTCCATTTTCTCTTTTGAGCCAATGCTTTTACGATCTCACTTGCCTTCATTGCTCTATCCTCTTTCCAAAGCACACGCATTATATCAAGCTCGGAATCTGCCAATTTTTCCTTTATCATTTTAACCTCCAAATAGTGTAGACATTCTGTTTACGGTTTTATTATACACAACCGTCTACAGTTTGTCAACACTTTTGTACAAAAAATATTAAAAAAACTTTTTTTGCTAAAAATATTGAAAATAGTGCGAGATGATGTTATAATATGTTGTTGTTTGAGAAAACATAATTATTGTAATACGGCAATTATGCCGTTCACAAAGGAGATGTAGAAAATGGCCCGTATGATAGGCACCGTTTCCAGGGGTGTGCGCGCCCCCATCATCAGACAGGGTGACGATATAGTTCAGATCGTAACCGATTCGATTCTTGATGCATCCAAGGATGCACCCTTCGAATTCAATAACCGTGATATAGTTGCAATGACAGAGGCTATAGTTGCAAGAGCACAGGGCAACTATGCTACAGTTGACAACATTGCCAAGGATATAAAGGCAAAGTTTGGCGAGGACAGCACTATAGGTGTTATTCTTCCTATTCTCAGCCGTAACCGTTTTGCTATTTGTTTGCGCGGTATAGCAATGGGAGCAAAAAAGATTGTTCTTATGCTTTCTTATCCTTCTGACGAAGTTGGTAACCACCTTATTTCCGTTGATGTAATGGACGAAAAGGGTGTTGATCCTTACAAGGATATCCTTACTCAGGAAAAATACCGTGAGCTCTTCGGATATGAAAAGCACAGATTCACAGGTGTAGACTATGTGGAATATTACGAAGGTCTTATCCGTGACTGCGGTGCGGATTGTGAAATTATTTTCGCAAATAATCCCCGTGCAATACTCAGCTATACAAATAAAGTTCTTTGCTGCGATATCCATTCAAGATTCCGTACCAAGAGAATTTTAAAGGCTAACGGCGGTGAAATAGTTCTCGGCCTTGACGATATAATGACAGAACCTGTTGACGGCAGCGGATATAATGCCGATTACGGTCTTTTAGGTTCCAACAAGGCAACAGAGGATCAGGTTAAGCTCTTCCCCCGCGATTGCCAGGCTGTTGTTGATGCTATTCAGAAGAAGCTTTTTGATGCAACAGGCAAAACTATTGAAGTTATGGTTTACGGTGACGGCGCATTCAAGGATCCCGTAGGCAAGATATGGGAGCTTGCTGACCCAATCGTTTCCCCTGCATACACAAAGGGACTTGAAGGTACACCCAATGAATTAAAGTTAAAGTATCTTGCAGATAATGATTTTGCAGATCTTTCCGGTGATGCTCTTAAAGAGGCTATCAAAACAAAGATAGTTGAAAAGGACGGTAACCTTGTTGGTAATATGGCATCCGAGGGTACTACCCCCCGTCAGCTTACCGACCTTATCGGTTCTCTTTGCGACCTTACCTCCGGTTCGGGCGATAAGGGTACTCCCATAGTATTTATTCAGGGGTATTTTGATAACTATACAACCGAATAAAAACAAGTTCCCCCACTCTATGATTGGGTACGAACTCAAGTAATTTCATAAATTAAAAAATATGTTTACAAACCTCCGAAAATCTGGTATTATTATAATATCTGATATCGGAGGTTTTTATATTATCAATGAGATATGTAATAGATAAAGAAGGCAAGCCTGCATATATTCAGCTATACCTTCAGCTGCGAAAAGAGATAACCGAAGGAATATTAAAAAAGGGGGATAAGCTCCCTTCAAAAAGGATCCTTGCCGAAGAAACGGGCCTGAGTGTAATTACGGTTGAGCATGCCTATGCCATACTTTCAGACGAAGGATATATAGAATCCCGCCTGAGAAGCGGATATTATGTGATATACCGTCAAAAGGATTTTGTTTCGGTATTAACCACAGAAAATGAAGAACAAAACAGTATTCATTCAAATCGTCATTCAACAAAAACCGATTTTCCCTTTTCGGTTTTAGCAAAAACAATGAGAAAGGTTCTTTCGGAATACGGTGAAGATATACTTTTGAAATCACCGAATCACGGAACAAAAGAATTAAGGGAAGCTATATGCCAATATCTTGCAAGAAGCAACAGCATGAGCGTTCGCCCCGAACAGCTCATAATAGGTTCGGGTGCGGAATATCTCTATTCCCTTATAGTTCAGCTTTTAGGAAACAATCGGGTGTTTGCTCTTGAGTGCCCTTCCTATGATAAGATTCAGAAGGTATACCGTTCCATGGGTGTAAAATGCGATATGCTGAAGCTTTCTTCAAACGGAATAAGAAGCGAGGAACTTAAAAAAACAAAGGCAAGTGTTTTACATATCACTCCCTTTAACAGCTTTCCAAGCCATATAACCGCAGATATTTCAAAAAGAAATGAATATATCTGTTGGGCAAGGGAAAGAAATGCATATATCGTTGAGGACAATTACGATTCTGAATTGAGTATTCTTTCAAAACCCGAGGATACGGTTTTTTCCCTTGATCCCGAAGGTCATGTTATATATCTTAATACCTTTTCCAAAACCGTTGCACCCTCTATTCGTATCGGTTATATGATCCTGCCAATGAGCTTGCTTGAGCACTATCGAAAAAATCTCGGCTTTTATTCCTGTACCGTACCGGTTTTTGAGCAATATGTTCTTGCCGAGCTTATAAGAAACGGTGATTACGAAAGACATATCAACAGAGTAAGACGGCAAAAAAGAAAGAATCTGGTTATATAAAAAAGTTTCAATTTGATTATATACATAATATCAAATTTTTATTATAATACCCTCTGTCAGTTATATAAAGAGGTGAAAATTATGTCATATAATAAAGTTTTAACCATTCAGGATATATCCTGTGTAGGCCAGTGCTCCCTTACGGTTGCATTGCCCGTGATTTCCGCATGCGGAATAGAAACCTGCGTTCTTCCCTCTGCGGTGCTTTCAACCCATACGGCAGGATTTTCGGGATACACCTTCCGTGATCTTACAGATGACATGCCTGCCATAAAGGACCATTGGATAAAGGAGGGTATCAAATTTGATGCTGTTTATACAGGCTATCTCGGCAGTACAAAGCAGATAGAATATGTTGCCGATATTTTCGATACTGTTGGTAACGACCGCTGCCTTAATATAGTTGATCCCGCTATGGCGGACAACGGTAAGCTCTACCCCGGCTTTAATGCCGAATTTGTTGAAGCAATGAAAGGGCTATGCGCAAAGGCAGACTATCTTATCCCCAATATCACCGAAGCTGCCATGCTCTGCGACATGGAGTACAAAACAGAATATGATGCTGCTTATATAGATGAAATTTTGGTTAAGCTTACCGCTCTCGGTGCAAAGAACATTATCCTCACAGGTATTTCCTATAATAAAGGTAAAACCGGAGTAGTTGTTTATAAAAAGGGAGATTATCAGTATTATGAGCATGATTTCCTTCCCAACAGCTGCCACGGAACAGGGGATATATATGCTTCTGCCTTTACGGGTGCCTTGCTCAGAGGAAAAAGTGCATACGATTCTGCAAAAATTGCAGCAGATTATGTGCTTGAATGCATCAAAGCTACAGCAGAGGAAGAAAATCATTGGTACGGTGCAAAATTCGAGCCTGTACTTTACAAGCTTATAGAAGCGTTGAAACAGTAAATTTAATCGCAAACAAAAGTTACAAATTAGTTTTATTGCAATCTGCCACCCTTACCTTAGGGTGGCATTTTTGGGTAATTTGCAAGTAAATACCATTCATACAAGATTTCGTATATCTCACTTATTGACTCACAAAAGATATTATGATATATTTATAATATAATAATATATTAAAATATTTACACATTGAGGAGGAATAAAAATGAAAGCTTTATTATCAATTCTGTTAATGATCAGTATAATGTTTTCCGTTATACCCTTTCATGGACTGTCTGTTTTTGCAAGCACAGACATAAACCTTTCCGAAAATGATACAATTGTGCTTGAAGAAAATAGCAAGGAAATCAGGCAAACCAACACCATTATACCGAATCATTCATACCAAATCGAAGGGAGTTTATCTAATATCCGTTGGGTTCTTGACGATAACGGTTGTCTGAATCTGACAGGTACAGGTTCTATTCCCACATATAACACCACAGATGCTTTTCCGTGGTCTGCCTATACAAACGAAATCAAATCCATTATTATAGAAGAAGGTATCACAGATATAGGAAACCATGCATTTTCCAATTGCGACAAGGCAATTGAAATAACTATTGCTTCCACAGTTACATCAATAGGATACTGCTCCTTCTATAACTGCGCTGCCTTGGAAAGCATAACTCTTCACGAAGGGATAAAAACAATTTCACAGTCCGCCTTTGGAAGTTGCTCATCCTTAAAGGAAATAACCGTTCCGAACAGTGTAACCTTTTTAGGAACCTATGTATTTAAAAACTGTACCTCTTTAGAAAAGGTAACTCTTTTAAACGAACTGACAAGTGTACCAAAGAATTCGTTTGAAAATTGCTCATCATTAAAGGAAATAACTCTTCCCGAAACAATCACAACCATAGGCGGCTCGGCTTTTTTGGGTTGCTCTTCCTTGAAAAGCTTTGAATTCCCAGTAAATATCACCGAAATTTCGAATTACGCATTCAAGAACTGCTCTTCATTGGAAAAGATAACAATTCCCACCACAGTTACCACCTTGGGAACATATGCTTTTTCGGGCTGTAGCGCGTTAACCGAAGCAAAGATTTTAACAGAGCTGAACACCCTTCCTTCAGGAACCTTTGCATACTGCACATCATTGAAAAATATAACTATACCCGATAGTATAACCTCTATCGGAGACTCTGCATTCTATAGTTCGGGCCTTGAGGAGATAGTTCTGCCCAATACAATAACATCTATAGGTACTTATACCTTTGCCATAACGAACCTTAAATCCGTTGTTGTTCCCGAATCAATAACCGAAATACCCAAAGCCGCGTTCTATAATTGCAGTAAGCTTGAAAGCATTACACTGCATAACGGCATCACCTCCATCGGCAGTATAGCTTTTACTCATTGCATAAGCTTAAAAACAATAAATTTGCCCGAAAATATCACTGAGATCAGTGAGAGTATCTTTGAAAATTGTACCGCGCTTACAAATATAGATATACCCGATTCGGTTGAACTTATAAAAAGATATGCTTTTAAAAACTGCTCTTCCTTAACGGATGCTGTAATCGGCAGCAAAACATCGATAATTGAAACCCAGGCATTTTATAATTGTACCGGACTCACAAACCTGAGTGTGGGAAGCAGTGTGAACACAATATACAGAAATGCCTTCTATGGATGTTCAAATATAAAAACCGTTAATATCAGCGATGCCTCTGCATGGTGCGAGATTGATTTTTACGATGAATATTCCAACCCGGTTTACTACAGCAATAACCTTAATCTCAACGGTTCACCTCTGACTACTCTCAATATCGCTGAGGGCACACAAGAGATAAGTAAATATGCATTCTACAATTTAAAAGATATTAAAACAGTAACACTTCCGGATAGCGTTACAAGTATTGGTGACTATGCATTCTACGAATGTAATGAGCTGGAGAGCATAAGTATGCCAAAGGTGGAGAGCATCGGAACTGAAGCCTTTTTCTACTGCACTAAGCTTTCGGAGATTATCCTGCCCGAAACACTCACGAGCATAGCATCGCAAGCCTTCGTCAGTTGCCAAATAAAAAGCATTGTTATCCCTAAGAATGTAACCACCATTGAAGCTAACACCTTCCAACTCTGCCGTCTTATGGAAAGCGTTGTGCTCCCCGAAGGTCTTAAGAGTATTGAAACCGGTGCCTTTTCAAGATGTGATAACCTGGCAAATATTAATATTCCAAGCACTATAACTACTATAGGAAATGCCGCATTCTCCGAATGCCATGCACTCAAGAATATAGAAATCCCGGATAGTGTAACATCTCTTGGAACCTTTGTATTCGATTACTGCGATAATCTTGAAACCGTTATTCTCGGTTCCGGAATTACAAAAATTGAAAAGAATACATTTTATTACTGCAAAGCCTTAATAAGTGTTAAGCTTCCGGGTAATCTCTCCGAAATCGGTGATTATGCTTTTCGTGATTGCAGCGAGCTTCTGAGCATAACCGTACCCGACAGCGTAACAAGTATTTCAAGTACCGCCTTTTATAATTGTTATAAGCTCACAATTAGCTGCAATCCGGGTTCCTATGCAGAAACCTATGCAAAGGAAAACCACTTGTCTTACAAAGCAATTGTAAGTGACAGCGGAGCTTTAAACGATAATATAAGCTGGACTCTTGACAGCGATGGATTTTTAACCATTTCCGGAACGGGAAACATGCCCGATTATTCCAGCCCCAATAACCGACCTTGGGCAGACATGGCAAGCTCCGTGACATATGTTATCATTTCTGACGGTATAACAAGTATAGGAGACAATGCATTCTACTCCTGTGTGAATCTAAAAAATGTAAAAATGCCCGGAAGCATTAAAACCATAGGACGCTATGCATTCTACGGTTGTTTTGACCTTACCGAGGTGGTCATTCCCGAGGGTGTGGAAAAAATAATGAACTGCGCATTTTGCGATGCCCGTTACCTAAAGAAGCTTGAGCTTCCGAAATCCCTTACATATATAGGCGATAATGCTTTCTATTTTTGTGATTTCAGCGAGATTTATATTTCCGAAAATGTCAGCTATATAGGAGGCGGTGCATTTGTAAGATGTGATTATTTAAATAAAGTAAATATCACCGATCTTTCTAAATGGTGCAGTATTGATTTTGATGGTGAGGATGCAAATCCACTTTCCACAGGTGCAGGTCTTTATCTCAACGGTGAGCTTATAGAGCACCTTGTTATTCCTGAAAACATTACAGAAATCCCAAACTATGCATTTTACGGTTATAAGGCTCTAAAAAGTATAACCCTCCATGAAAAGGTTGAAACTATCGATTATAAATGCTTTACGGAATGTACTGCTCTCAAGGATATATACATTTCAAACCTCTATTCATGGTGCAGCATAAGTATGTATGCCGGATCCAACCCCTTGAGTATAGCGGAAAATCTTTGGCTCAACGGTGAATTACTGGAAGATGTGGTAATTCCCGAAGGAATAGAAAAGATTGAATGGCAGTTTATCAATTATAAAAAACTCAAAACGCTTACTATTCCTCCCTATGTTACCGAAATAAAATCCGCCGGAACCAAATCAGCTTTTGATGGATGTAATAATCTCACAATCAGATGTCAGAAGGGCTCCGCAGCTGAAAACCATGCAAAGTATCACAATATCAATTATGAAACCATATGGTTTTCTAATGTCAGCAGCAATGACAATTGTATAACCATATCTAATTTCACAAATGTTAAAGATATCTTCATTGCCTTTGGCGAATATGACAATTACACCGATATAAACCGCAACAAAACAGTTCGCTTAACAGAAAGCAAGCTTAAAAACAAGACCGAAATTTCCTATTGGGTTACCACAAGAGGAATCCATACAGTTCTTGTAAGACACAAAGACGGTACAATGGAAATATTCTATACCGATATTCAAACAAGAACCCCTGAGTTTATTGAATCCGGATTGCGCCTGACCGTTAAAGGACTTGACACAGTAAAGCTTATCCGTACCGCATACGGCAACTATGATTCAGCCTCCGAGCTCAAAAAGGCTGATAGCGCAAGAGGTTTTAGCGCAAGCGGATTTTTTGCAGGTCTTGATGAATATACGATTCAATACCGCACAGAGGGGGACGTTACTGTTATCGTTACTTATAACAGCGGATATTCGGTAATACACAAATACTCTGTAAAAAAGAAATCTCCCATCCTTGAACAGACAGGAAAAACCGTTGTGTTCAGTAACCTTGATGATCTCAAGGTGATCAGATATGCACAGGGCGAATTTACCAACAGTAAGGAGATTAAAAATGCCCCCGGAAATGTTGGTATCACTCCAAAAAGAATAGTTGACGGTAAGATAAGTGTTACTCTTTCCAAACCGGGTGTTTACACCTTCTGTGTACAGTATGAGGACGAAAGCCACAACTACTATACTATTACAGTTGAATAAAATCGATCAGCCAAAATAGAAAAGCCTGCAAATGCAGGCCTTTTCTATTTATTTACCGTATATTCTGTTTGAATATTGTGTATTTTAGCATCATCGGTTTTAAGATTATAATAAACGGTTATATACTGTTTTCTTGACATATCGCTTCCCATATCATCCCGGAAGGTTCCGTCATTGCGATAGATACAGTATTTCAATGAATATTGTACCGCCTCGGTTTCGTCATCTATCTTTGTTTCGGACATGAAGCTGAGCTCAATATCATATATCATCTGCTTGGTGAACTCTTTCTTCTTTCCCCTTTTTCTCAGAAGTTTTTTTTCATGCAGAGAGTTGAAGGTTTCATGGTCTCCTTCTTCAATTGCCTTGAAATACTTATAGAAAAATCTTCCCGTTTCCCCTCTGTTTTCATAATTTTCCGAATTTATTTCTATCTGCTGAAGAGTTTCATCGGTATATTTTATATTCCTGTTTTTTTGAAGATATTCCGGAAAATCACTTACATCAAGCTCATAGTTGGGCTCATAAAAATAATAATCGAATTCGGGAGCGGAGCTTGTGGTTTCTGATATTATCCAAAGAATAACCGAGCAAAGTACAAGTAAAATCAAAACCGCGCCTATAGCTATAAATGCTCTTATAATATACTTTTTTGTGTTCATGGCGATAATCTTTCTGTATTTTTTAGTTACTATTATTTTACCACATAAAAAACGGTTTGTAAATAATTTTCTATATTGTTCATAACATTAAATATGCGCACAGAAAATGCTGTTAATAGGTATTGACAAGAGAATAAGAATTCTATATAATAATTTGTAGCAAAAACTTTATTATATAATAAGGAGGCAAAAATATGCCCAAGCCTATCAAACGCGTAGTTGAACCCAGAATGATAACAGATCTCCGTGATCTTATCGTAGGTAACGCAAAAGTATATGGCGATAAACCTCTTTATCAGTACAAAGAGAATAAAGAAATTATAACTTTTACCCATAACGATTCTCTTGACCATATGAACCGTTTGGGAACAGCATTTGCTAAAATGGGACTTATGGGCAAGCATATTGCCGTTATAGGTGATACCCGTCCCGCATATATGACAACTTATTATGCCACCGTTAACGGCGGCGGTGTAATAGTTCCTCTTGATAAGGAGCTTGAGCTTGAACAAATTGCTAATTTCTGTGTTCTTGCTGAAATTGAAGCAATTGTTTATACCAAGAGCTTTAACACCAAGCTTGTCGGAATATCCGAAAAAATGCCTTGCGTAAAGTATTTCATTCCCATCAATGCAGATGGCGAAGATACCGAAAACGAAAAGGTGATCGCTTATGAAAAAATGCTTGAAATAGGAAAAGCAGAGTTGGATGCCGGAAACCGCACATATCTTGACCATGAGATAGATATGGAAAAGTTAGCAGCAATCCTCTTCACCTCCGGTACAACAGGCACAAGTAAGGGCGTTATGCTTTCGCAGAAGAATCTTACTGCGGCAACAAACTCCTCCTGCCAGTCTATGGAATGTGATTACCGTAACACCTTTGTATCGGTTCTCCCCATCCATCATACCTATGAATGTACCTGTGCGCATTTTGCTCTTTCCAATATAGGCGGTCAGGTATTTATCAATGACGGTCTTAAAAATACAATGAAATCCTTTGCATATTTCAAACCCAACACCCTCGTTTTGGTTCCCCTTTATGTTGAAACCATGTACAAGAGGATATGGGCGGAAATAGACAAAAAGGGCATGACCAAAAAGGTTAAGTTTGCAATGAAATTAAGCAATGCTCTTTTAAAGGTTGGCATTGATTTAAGAGATAAATTTTTTGCCCAGATCAAGGAAGCCTTTGGTGGCAATATCCGCAGTATTATCTGCGGCGGTGCTCCTCTTGCACCCCAGCTTGTACGCGATTTTGAAACCTTTGGTATCACTATCATAGAAGGCTACGGAATCACCGAATGCGCTCCCTTGGTTGCAGTTAACCGCCCCAACAACATTATCCTTCATTCGGTTGGTACTCCCGTTTACGGTTGCGATGTTAAAATTGACAAGACTCCCGAAGAAGAAACCGGAGAAATTCTTGTTAAGGGCGACAATGTTATGATGGGATATTACAAAAATCCCGAAGCAACCGCAGAGGTATTTACCGATGACGGTTACTTCCGCACCGGAGACATTGGTTTTATTGACAAAAAGGGTGCTATCCATATTACAGGCAGAAAGAAAAATGTTATCATTTTGAGTAACGGTAAAAATGTATTCCCTGAAGAAATCGAGGAGCATCTTGCTTCCTGTGACAGAATTGCGGAATGCGTTGTAATAGGCAGAGAAAATGCCAACAATGAAATTGTAATCACTGCGGTGGTTTATCCTAACTTTGAAACTGTTGGTGCAGATACACCTGCAGAAAAGATTTATGAAGCGGTAAAGGAACAGATCTTTGAAGTTAACCGCAATCTTCCCAGCTTCAAGCAGGTAAGAGAAATTGAAATAAGAAACGAAGAGTTTGAAAAAACTACTTCAAGAAAAATAAAAAGATTTTTAATTAAATAAGACATAACAAAAGGAGATAATTACTATGTTTGAGAAAGTTAAAGAAATTCTTATTGAAGAAATGCAGGTTGATCCTGAAGTTGTTACCCTTGAAGCAGAACTTGTAAATGACCTTGGAGTAAACTCTCTTGAGCTTGCTGACCTTATTCTTCTTTGTGAAGAAAAATTCGATATCGAAATCAATGATGAAGATATCCACAAGTTCATTACCGTAGGTGATGTTGTTAATTACCTCGATCAGCTCGCAAGCGATAACTGATAACAAATGACATTATAAAGCAGGTTGTCCGCTTGGCTCAACCTGCTTTTTTAAAACATTGTAATAAATAGAAGATGAAAATACTGTTTTTATTGTTTTTAATACTCGGTATAATCGGCCTTACCCTTTTTATCCTGTATTATATGTTGCAGCTCATGGGACAAACAAATGCCGCAAAAATGCTGCAATACGGAAGAGACAGAGAATATTTTATATTTGAAATGCTCCGAAGCGCTTTCGGCTCGGACAGGGTTATGAAAAATCTCTATTTCCCCGTACCCACAAGACAAGGGGTGTTTGATACCGAGGTTGATATTATATGTATAACAAGAGGCGGCATTGCCGTTATAGAGGTTAAAGGAAGCAAGGGTATAATTGATACTCCAAAGGATGGACGCTGGTGCCAGCGTTACGGAAAAAAAGAAAGGTATTTTGAAAATCCCTTCTATCAGAATCAAACCCATGCAGCCTCTGTAAAACGCGCTCTTGAAAATGCGGGAATAACAAATGTTCCTATTTATAATTATGTGGTTTTTACAGATATCAAGGTGAAATTTACACATAACTATCCTTGGCTTGTGCGCTCAGACAGATTGCTTGAATTAACAGAAAAGCTCGATGACCGCTTGATACTTACAAGAAGGGATGTAAAAAATATTGCATTGATAATGCGCCGTCACAAAAGACCTAAACATCCAACTTTTAAAACAAAGATGCGCCGTGAAAATCAAAGAAAAGGAAAAAGAAGATGAAGGTAAAACTCAAAAAATTAAACGAAAGAGCCGTTATTCCTGCCTACGGCTCACCCTACAGCGCAGGAGCCGACCTTTATAATTCACAGGAAGAACCCGTAACCTTAAAATCGGGAGAAAGCTTTCTTTTTCATACAGGAATAGCAATGGAGATCCCTCAAGGCTATGTAGGTCTTGTTTACGCAAGAAGCGGTCTTGCCTCAAAAAAAGGACTTGCTCCGGCCAACAAGGTTGGTGTTATTGATGCGGATTACCGTGGAGAAATCATGGTTTGCCTGCACAATCATTCCAAAAGCGATCAGACTGTTGAACCCGGCGAAAGGATCGCGCAGATAGTCATTGCCCCCTTTCTTACCGCAGATTACGAAGAAGTAAACGAGCTTTCGGATACACTCCGCGGTGAAGGCGGGTTCGGATCTACAGGAGCAAAATAATGATAGAAATAATTCTGAATATTCTATTTCTTGGCTTGGGATTTGCAATGCTTGCCAAAGGCTCAGACTGGTTTGTAGACGGTGCGGCAAGTATTGCGGCAAAATTCAAGATACCTCAACTTATCATAGGTCTTACAATTGTAGCAATGGGAACAAGCGCACCTGAAGCTGCGGTCAGTATTACGGCAGCGTACAACGGCAGCGCCGACATTACCATAGGTAATGTGATAGGAAGCAATATTCTTAATGTATTCATTATTTTAGGCCTTGCTTCGGTTATAATACCTATTGCTGTTTCAAAATCCACCCTAAGAATTGATACTCCCTTTATGATAGCCGTTTCTGCTTTATTGCTGATATTCGGATTGAATGAAACTGTTGAGCTTTATGAAGGCATTATAATGCTGGTAATATTTGCGGCTTATATCGTCTACCTTATCGTACAGGCGAAGAAAAACAAGGAGGAAGCCGAGGAAACCAAAAATTATTCTGTTCCGGTTGCTATTCTCCTTACCCTTATCGGTCTTGGTGTTGTTATTGCAGGCAGTAAATTTACCGTAGACACCGCAACATTTCTTGCAGGCAAGATGGGCTTAAGTGAGAAGTTTATCGGTCTTACCGTAGTGGCTTTGGGGACTTCCCTTCCCGAACTTTTTACATCGGTTACCGCTGCAAGAAAGGGTAATGCTGATATTGCCATTGGTAATATCGTTGGCAGTAATATTTTAAATATCCTTATGGTTGTTGGCCTTTCTGCCATTATCATTCCCGTACCCTTTGCAAAAGACTTTATATTTGACTTCGGTGTAGCCATAGCTTCGGGTGTATTGCTTTGGGTATTCTCCTGTAAGGGAAAATTAAAGCGCTGGTCGGGTGCAGTATTTCTTTTGTGCTATGCGCTTTATTTTGTAAAATTACTTATAATATAAATAATATAAAAGTGGCTGTGAAAACACAGCCACTTTTTTTTACAGAATATTTTTAAGATAAGGATCTATTCCGAGGGCAGAACAAATTGCATTGTATTCGGCAAGCTTTTTATTCTTTTGTTCCTCGGTTATTTTATTGTTTTTGTTTGCTCTTATAAGCACATTTTTGGGTGTTTCATCGGGATCTATAAGCTCAAGTGCCATAACATTATACCCACACGCTTCAAGCATTAAGCAACGCAGAGAATCGGTTGCCGCGTCGCAGAACTTCTGCTTTAATATGGAATGGCTGAGCATAAAATCACAATTGCTTCCCGAAGGCTTTATCTGATGCATCATTTCATGATGACAGCAGGGCGTTGAAAGAATTACCTCGGAACCCGATTTGACAGCTTTTGCCAAAACAATATCTGTTGCAATATCACAGGCATGGAGGGATACAGTAAGATCGGGAGTCCTTTGTGGGATGAAATCATTGATATCTCCTGCTATAAAATTAAGTCCGGTATACCCCAATTTTTCTGAAACCGCAGAACAATATTCAATCACATCGGCTTTAAGATCAACACAGTCCATTACTACCTTCATACCGCGAAGCTCGGTGAAATAATAATATACCGCAAAGCTCAGATAGCTTTTTCCGCAACAAAGATCAAGAATGTAAAGCTCCTTATCCTTATCGAAATCCGCAGCTTCGGAAAGCAGCTCAAGAAAACGGTTTATCTGCTTGAATTTGGAACGCTTTTTGTCAAAAATTCTTCCCTTTTCATCCTTAACCCCAAGCTCATAAAGGAAATCAATCGGTTCGGTGGCAGAAAGGATATGCTGTTTTTTTCGGTCATGACCTGAGATCTCTAAGGCCTCTGCTTTTTCTTTGATTCTGTCTAAAACAGTAACCTTACCCTTGCCCGAAACCTTTATCTGGCATTCCCCTGCCGTGGTTATTATATTCATCTGCTTGTATTCATGACCAACCATGAGCGTAAGTGCATCGGGAGCTTCCTGTGCCTTTATGTTTTTCTGGATTGCCTTACCGTCTGTATAAAAGCTTTCTATCTGTAAATAAAGCTCATTTTTAATACTTATAAGCTTTGCCACACTTTTTACAATATTTTTATTTACAGGCTTGCTTAAAACTATCTTTTTGAGTATTCTTTTTGAAATAACTCTTTTGAAAATTTCCAACATTTTGATTTTCCTTTACTTGACAAATTTTTTTAAAAGAAATATAATTATAACATATATTGTTTTTGAGAGGTACAAATGGAACAGAAAGGTATTATTATTAAAGGCTTAGGCGGACTTTATGATGTTCTTTGCAAAAACGAGATAACTCAGTGCCGTGCAAGAGGTCTATTCCGCCATGAAAACATAACCCCCTATGTTGGGGACATCGTTACCTTTGAGGACGAGTATATTACAGATATAATTGACAGAAAAAATACACTTATCCGTCCGCCAATGGCAAATCTTGATATTCTTTTCATAGTATGCGCCGCAAAAAAACCTATGCCCGTACCTCAAACCATTGATAAAATGATATCCATTGCAGATTTCAAGGGCATTGAGCCTGTTATTATAATTACCAAAAGAGATCTTGACGCTGAAAACGCTCAGAATCTTGCAGATATTTACCTAAAGATAGGTGTTGAAGTATTTATAACAGATCCCGATTCGGACAAAGCCGATCTTCTTAATTATTTCAAGGAAAAATGCAACGGTAAGATCTCGGCATTCACCGGTGCCTCAGGAGTAGGCAAATCCACTCTTTTAAACGCGCTTTTCCCCGATTTGAAATTAGCCACGGGTGATGTAAGTAAAAAAATATCCCGCGGAAAACACACAACCCGCCATGTTGAGCTTTACCCTTTAAATGATCTTTTTGAGGATGATTATACCGGTTTTATTGCAGACACACCCGGATTTTCTATGCTTGATCCAACTATTTACGAGGATTACACCGTTGATGAGCTTCCCTACACCTTCCGTGAATTTGAACCTTTTCTGGGAAATTGCAAATACACAAAATGTACCCATACAAAGGAAGATGGATGCGCGGTAATTGAAGCAATGGAAAACGGAATTATCCCCGCCTCCCGTCATCAAAGCTATACAGAGCTGCGTGATATCCTGAAAAACATCCATGCCTGGGATAAAAAGTAACAAGATTTAATCAAGCGCATAAAATATTATTAAAAGAGATAACGCTCTTTAATAGTTTAACGAAAGGTTTTTGTTATGCGCTGTTCGGTTAAATCGCTGTGCAAAATTGCAGGATATACGGTTCTTGCCTTTGGAGCCGGGGTGTTGGTTACATACTTTCTTCCCTGTTCCATACTTGTAACCGTAGAAGCAACGATAATTATCGCTGCCGGTATAGTGTATCTGCTTAACAGGTAGAAGGAGAACTGTATTATGAAAATAGTTGTTTGGAAATCACCAAAGCTGCTGAAACCCATACTGTCAAGACTTTTTAAAATGACCTAAAACTTCAAAAAGCTGTTCTATCGAACAGCTTTATTTTTCTCTTTACGGACCCGTACTTATTACAAGATCTATAGGCTCGGAGATGGGAGCTTCTGCATACGCCGCAGGACTTTGACTTGATACCGTACCTGCCGCATAGCTGTTTGATGCCTGCTCTTTGATATCACCAACGCTGAATCCGGTCTGCTCTATCTTATAAATAGCTTCTTCTTTGGTTAAACCTGTAAGAGCAGGAACCTTTGCGGAGCTCTGCTCGGGACCGCTGCTTACGGTTAATGTAACCGCATCACCTTTATAAACGGGAGAGCCGGGAGGAGGACTTACGCGGATAACCTCACCTTTGGGCTCCTTACTGTATTCATATACAACTTCACAGGTAAGCTGAGCAGCTACAAGGTCTGCCTTTGCCTGCTGGGCATCCCATGTGGTATAGTCTTTTAAATGAATGGCTGATTCATTGCCCAGACTCAAAACAACTCTGATATCACAGGCAAGCTCGCCCTTTTTCATTTTTCTTTCCTCGCCGTTTTCAGGGCTTTGGGATACAACCTCGTTCCACTGTCTTTCAGGATATTCATCGCTGTATATCTTGATTATCTTATAACCCTTTGCCTCAAGCTGTGCAATATAGTCATCCGTAAGGATATTACCTACAAGATTGGGAACCTTTATGGTTGTGTAAGCATCCTCTTCCACCTCTTTGTTAAACTGAAGCTGTTCGGGTAAAAGCTCCGGCAGGAACTGATTCATCAATATTACAACAGTACCGCCTGCAACCAACAGCATTGCAAGAAAAACTCCGAGAATTATGGGGAACATGCTTGTACCGCGATGCTTTCTTGGTTTGTTATTTTGTTTTGGCTGTGTTTTTTTATCGTTTTTCTTTTTCATATCATTATCCGATGTTTTTCTGGACTCCGTGCGTTTTGTTTTAAACACATAATCAGGCGCAGCCTTGAGCTGTAAAATATGACGCAGCATTTGGGATGCATTCTGGAAACGGCGCTCCTGCTGTTTCTCCATTGCAAGCATGATAATCTGTTCAAGGCCCTTCGGGATATCCGTTCTGATCTCATGGGGTGGTTTGGGTTTAGTGTTGACCTGCATCAATGCAACAGAAACGGGACTGTCTGCATTAAAAGGCAGTTCTCCGGTAACCATTTCATACATAAGCACACCAAGGGAATAAAGGTCGCTTCTTTGGTCTATTTCCTTGCCGCTTGCCTGTTCGGGACTGATATAATATACAGTACCTATTGCCTTATCCGTCATGGTAACGGTCTCCGCATTGGGGAGCTTAGCGATACCGAAATCGGTTACCTTTATTCTTCCGTTTTTAAGAAGCATAATATTCTGGGGCTTGATGTCCCTGTGGATTATCCCCTTTGAATGGGCGTGCTCAAGAGCGCGCAATATCTGCTCGGCATAGCTTATAGCTTCAGCAGTTGGCAAGGCTCCTTTCTGCGACATATAGCTTTTAAGCGTTATTCCGTCTACTCGCTCCATTACGATATATTTAAGGTTATCCTTAACCGATACATCGTATATGCTTACTATATTGGGATGAGCAAGCATGGAAACTGCCTTGGATTCATTGATAAAGCGCTTAACAGACTGTGAATCGTTTGCTATCTCATCCTTGAGCATTTTAAGGGCAACTATACGATTGAGCTTTGTATCAAAAGCCTCAAAAACAACCGCCATTCCGCCTATACCCAATATTTTTGTTATTTTATATCTGCTGTCAAATACCTGACCTACATATTTTTCAAAAGGATTCATAATTTCTTCTCCTCGTTAAAGGATTTTTATTAAAATTATAGTTATGTTATCGCCACCGCCGTTTGCGTTGGCAATATCTACAAGCTTTTCTGTTTTATACGCAAGCTCTGCCTCGTAATCATCCTCGTCATATTCGTTGTTTTCTGCATAAACAACATCCAAAAGCTCCTCTTCGGTTAAGAAATTGTACAAGCCGTCCGAACAGAGAAGCATATATGAACCGGCACAGGGAAGAAAATACTCCATAACATCCGCTTCTACCCTCGGTTCAGTACCAACAGCTCTTGTAAGTATGTTTTTTCTTGGATTGTTAACCGCCTCTTCCTTTGTGATCTGCCCAAGATCCACAAGCATCTGGACATAGGAATGATCGTGTGTAAGCTGTGTCAAACATTCACCTTCAAGAGTGTACATTCTGCTGTCTCCAACATTGGCCACATACATTTTATCATCCACACTCAATGCCGCAACTATCGTTGTTCCCATATTTGCAAGCTCTGAATTTTCATGTGCCCTTGAATAAACGGCAGAATTTGCAGCTGATACAGCATCATGCAAAACCGCAGTGAAATCAAGCTTTTCGGTATCGCATATATCGGTATTAGCATCTATATATTCACTAAGAAGATGCTCGATATGATCCGCAAAGGTCCTTATTGCAAGATTTGACGCAATATTACCGCCGTTTGTACCGCCCATGCCGTCGCATAAAACAAACATTGTTACATTATCACTTAAACGCATGGTAAGGAAATTATCCTGATTGGTACTTCTCATTTTACCAATATCGGTCTTACCGTAAAAATACACTGTATCACCTCCGTTTTGCTTTTTTGCGGGATTTTATTATCCCTTTTTAGTTGCATTTGCTGCCCTTAACTGACCGCAGGATGCATTTATATCAGAACCCAAACGGCGACGCTTTGTGGCGTTTATTCCGTTTTGTTCAAGTATTGCTATAAAGGTTTGTATACTCTTTTCGCTTCCCTGCTTAAAGCCTCTTTCCGCGACCTCGTTAACCGGAATAAGATTAACATGGAAAGGCACTCCTTTAAAATACTTCAAAAGCAGCTTTGACAGCTTTATTGCATGGGCAGGGGTATCATTTTTCTCATGAATAAGTGTATATTCAAAGGATATACGCCTGCCTGTTTCGTCAAAATATTTTCTGCAAGCTAAAAGAAGCTCATCTATACACCACTTTTTGTTTATGGGCATGATCTCACTTCTTTCTTCATCGCTTGAAGCATGAAGCGATATGGAAAGAGTTATCGGGAAATTTTCTTTTGCCAAACATTCTATTTTATCTGCAAGACCGCAGGTAGAGAGAGATATGTGGCGATAACCTATATTAAGACCACCCTTTGCTCCAACAAGATTTAAAAACCGTATAACATTTTTGTAATTATCAAGGGGTTCACCTATACCCATCATAACTACATTATCTATACGCTGCGAAAGATCCTTTTGTGCCGCAATTATCTGCGAAAGTATCTCGCCAGCACTGAGATCTCTTATTTTACCTCCGATGGTTGAAGCACAGAACCTGCAACCCATACGGCAACCCGCCTGACTTGAAATACAAATACTGTTTCCGTGCTTATACCGCATAACAACGCTTTCTATAAGCTGACCGTCATGCATAGAGAAAAGATACTTAACGGTACCGTCTATAGCGGAAACATATTTTTGCGCTATTTCGGGATAATAAAGGAAGGTAAGCTCCTTTAATTTTTCCCTTGTTTTTTTAGAGATATCACTCATTTCTTCAAAGGTTGCGCCCTTATGAAGCCAGGCAAATATCTGTTTTGCTTTATACTTTTTTTCGCCTATGGAAAGGAGCAATTCTTCAAGCTCCTCCACGGTCATGGAAAGAATTTCTTTTTTCATAAATATCAGTATACCACAACTGAATAAAAAATGCAACTTTTTATAAGAATATAATATATAAAAATTTTTAAAATATACATCAAAAAAATATTTACATATCGCAAATATTGTGATATAATAAGCTTATAAGGGAAAAAGTTTTCCAAATGAATTTAAGGGAGAGAAAACTATGAAAAAGAAGAATAACACCCTCGTAACCGTAATAGTTGTTTTAGGTGCTCTTTCCGCTATATTACTTGCGGCAACGGTTATTTACAAAAAGTACAACAAGA
>JAFYPJ010000030.1 GCA_017547545.1 Clostridia bacterium
CGGTTTCTGCCCTCTTTGAGTATCATTTCAAGCATAGTATACCCGTTTTTGGCACGCAAAACCTTACATTCAACAGGCTGAATTGTATAACCGTCTATCTCCATTTCCGAGGAAAGCTTTTTAAGCTGATCCTTGGTTACATCCCCCTCAATGCGAACATTGTAGGTTTTTGGTATATGGTGGCTGGGATGCATAAGCTTGTTGGCAAGATCACCGTCATTGATCATTATAAGCATACCCTCGCTTTCATAATCAAGACGGCCTACCTGGTACACCCTTTCACCAACATCCTTTACCAAGGATGCAACACATTTTCTATCCTTTTCATCTGCCATGGTTGTTACATAACCTCTGGGTTTATTAAGCATTAAATACAGCTTATGGCTGTTACGCTTTTTTACTACCGGCTTGCCTTTATATTTAACCTTATCTTTACCGGGATCAATAACTCTGCCAAGCTCCACAGCTTCACCGTTTACTGTTATATTCCCTGCCAATATTTCCTTTTCTGCGGCACGGCGGGACATAAGTCCGCATTCGGCAACAAATTTTTGAAGTCTAATGGGTTCCATTGAATATCCTTTCTTTTAATGAAATAACGAAATTAACCTTTGAAACAAATTTTTGTATTCTATTGATTTAACAGAGCTGCTTGCGATGACATCACTTTCGGCTATCACCTTTCCGTCCTGCAAAAAAAGTATCCTTCCGAGCAGCTCTCCCTTTTCTATATCCGCAAAGTAAAAGTGTTTAAGCTCACATACCGCCTTTACGGCTTTTTTGGATTTGGTGTTTATTATTACCTCACAGGGCATTGCATATGCCAAAACATTTTCCTTTTCTCCGTTGATTACCGGAAGGGTGTAGCAATACTGCCCCTTTGAAACAAGCGTTATTCTTTGAAAACATCCAAAACCGTAGTCAAACAAGGCGCAATGATCATTCCAATCATCCGGTGCATTAAGAGTAACACATACAAGCTCCACCCCGTTTTTTTGGGCACAGCTTACAAGACATCTTCCGCTGCGTTTGGTAAATCCCGTTTTTCCGCCAACACATCCCTTGTATATATCAAGGAGCTTGTTATGGTTGGAAAAATACCGTTCCTCGTTGCCCTTTGAAGTGCATTTATAGGTTTTTGTTGCTGTAATTTCGCAAAATATCGGGTTTTTCATGGCATAAGCCATTATTAGTGCAAGATCATTTGCCGTTGTATAATGTTCATCGTTATCAAGACCGTTGGGGTTGGTAAAATGAGTGTTTTTTAAACCGAGTTGTGCTGCCTTTTTGTTCATAAGCCCGGCAAAGTCCTCAACAGAATTCGAAATGCATATTGCCAGGGCAACAGCCGCGTCATTGGCACTTGAAAGCATAAGGGCATATAAAAGCTCCTTTATGCTAAGGCTTTCTCCCAAGCGAAGATAAGCCGAAGAGCCTTCTATACCGCAGGCTTCCCCGGGAATTTTATACAATGCTTCTATATCCTTTGCTTTTTCGAGAACAACTATTGCAGTCATTATCTTTGTGGTGCTTGCCATAGGTAATCTCATATCCCCGTTAATGCAGGATATTACCTCATTATTATCCGAGCGCATAAGCACCGATGCCTTCGCAGACAACGAAATACCCCGGTTTATCAGATTGGCATTTACCGTTATGCAGAATACCTGAAGCAATGACAGAATGATACAAAATATTTTCGTTATTTTCATTACACAAACCCGTCCTTAGTTTAATAATACAACTATATGACGGGTTCTGTTATGTTATTCTATCAGTCTAATATTGAATTAAGATCGTCTTCGTTTTCTTCATTTTTATCTTCGGATTTAAATATCTCCTTTATCTTTGAAATAAGCTCCGGAGACTTACGGATGAAAGAAACAACGGTTTCAAAGGGATCGCTTACATTGGGATCTGTGGGGAAATTAACGCTGAGAAGCTTAACATCGCCATCGGGTGCAACAACAAGAAATGCAACAGGATTAACGCTGATGCCTGTTCCGCCGCCACCGCCGAAATTATTGGAGCGTTCATTCTCCTTTGCGTTCTTACCCTTGTAGTCAAGACCGCCTGTTGCTATACCAACGCTTACCTTGGATACGGGAATAATAACGGTTCCGTTTGAGGTTGGAACAGCGTTTCCGATAACTGTATTACTGTCTATGATATCCTTTGCATTTTCCAAGGATGTTCTTATAATATCACTTATCTTGTTTTCCATTTATATTTCCTCCGTTTTCGTTTTTAAATTTAAAATAATTTATCAAAGAGTAGAGAACCGTGTATATAAGATGCCCTGCTCTGATCTTTATAACTATATCTGCCTCGCATGAAAATTTTTCGGCAAAGTAATCACATCTGCATTCCATATCACCGTATTTTATTTTCCAACCCGAAAGCTCAATTTTTTTGATTACCGAATTCAGCAGATTACACACCGCTGTATGGGTAAGGGCGGTTATTGCCGCATCCTGTGTTGCAACCGTTATGTCAAGCTTTTTTATATGGAATCTGGCATATTTTATACCCTTGCCGAGAACCTTGAATACAAGATCGGCAATTTCCTTTACAAGCTCAAGAATATCTGAAAAGCCTTTCTTTTTCTTCTTTGCCTTCTTTTTGGAAATACCCTTTTTCTCTCCCGATTTCTTTGCCTTTTTATGAAGCTTTTTTCTGAGCTTTTTTAATTGCTTTACACTCATTTCCTGCTTTGGAGGCTTTTCGGGATAAAACTGATATTTTACAAACAGGTATCTTACATAAGCACACAGGCCTTCATTATCATAGCGGATAAATATTTTGAAATCAACTGCCAATAAAAGCAGCACAAGGGCGAGTATACCTGTAATTACCGCAAGTATTATTAAAAGTATTTTTAAAGCTACCGTGGTTATCCTCTCCCTTTTGAACTTCTGTTTGAATTATTCTTCGGTTTTTTCTTCTGCCTCTTCAGTAATTACTGCAGCTTCTTCCTTTACAACACTTAATGCTTCTACCGAGGGAAGCTCATTGAGTGAACCAAGTCCGAACACCCTCAAAAACTTTTTGGTTGTTGCATAAAGATTAGGTCTGCCCGGCACATCAAGACGCCCCTTTATTTCTATAAGCTCCCTCTGCATCAAAACACCGAAGGCATAAGCCGAATCAACCCCTCTTACCTCTTCAACATAGGTTCTTGTAACAGGCTGATTGTAGGCAATAATTGCAAGGGTTTCAAGGCAGGATTTAGATAATGCGCCGTTTTTCTTGATTCCGAGGGCATCCTTGATTATATCCTCATATTCTTCTTTGGTGCAAAGCTGACACGCGGTATCATAGCACAAAAGCTGAATCCCTCTGTTTGTATATTCCTCTGCCATGTCAAGCGCAATGCTCTTGACCTGCGCGGGTGTTAACTCTAAAAGCATACCTAATTTTTCGTATGTAACAGGATCTCCCGTTGCAAACAGAATTGCTTCAATTGTTTTATATATATCGGTGAAATTTCTTTCCTCGCCACTCATTTTCTCTTTAGTCCTTCCCTGTTGAGTTCAAGTATTATTTCATCATTCTCATCGCTGTATATCTTTACGCGCCTTGCCTTTAAAAGCTCTAAAAGTGCCGCAAAGGAGGCTATGATATCCGAACGCGTTTTACTTTGGAGCATTACACGCTCAAAGCTCTGTTTCCCGTTTTTGTGGAGATATCTCATTATACCAACTATTCTTTCGGGAACGGGGGTTACACGCTTTTTCAGCAGATTTTCAAGAGTTTTTTCGGGGGGCTGCATTGTTTCCCGCATTTCCTTTGCTCTTTGCAGCAAACGGCCGAACGCTTCCTCCAGCAGCTTTGCATCCTGATCGGACAATTCGGGAATTGCCTGAAAGGGTGCTTCATCCATCGGCTTGGCAATTCTGCCTGCAAACTGTGAGTACCTTTCATTCAAAAGCACTGCCGTTTCCTTTGCCCTTTTATACTCTATCAGGGCATTTGCAAGCCTTTCGCGGGGATCCTCTTCCTCTTCCATAGGATTTTTGGGCAGAAGCATTCTGCTTTTGATAAGCATAAGCTCGGATGCCATTGTAATAAATTCCCCTGCTATATCCATGTCCATCCTTCGCATTTCTTCAAGATACAAAAGATACTGATCGAGAATTTCGGAAATGGGAATATCATATATATCAACTTTATTTTTGGTTATAAGCGCAAGGAGAAGGTCAAGCGGTCCTTCGTATACCTCAAGCTTAAAATTTAATGCTTCAGACATATCAAACCATCCAGAATATTGATAACTTAAACAGATTTTCAATCAATCCCACAAGTAAGACCAGGGGAGTTGTAAGAACACCTGTGATCAAAAGCAGCATTACAGCAATTGAAATATATCTTTCGTATTTCATTACACCAAAATAGAATTTTGAAGGTAAAAGAACAAAAAGAATTCTTGAACCGTCTAAAGGCGGAATGGGCAAAAGATTGAATATTGCAAGACTTACATTGAGCTGAAATGCTACATAAAAGAACAAATACAGTGCCAGAACGATAAAATATACCGTTTGATTTTCCACGGGGAGAAATCGGGAGTACAGGTTTATTGCATTAAAAATAACATAGCAAATATAAGAAAGTACAAGATTTGACACCGGTCCTGCCAATGCAGACAGGCACATGCCCCACTTGGGGTTCTTGAAATATCTTGAATTTATCGGAACAGGCTTTGCCCATCCAAAACCCACTATAAGCATCATAAATGTTCCTACAGGATCAAGATGCTTTGCTGGATTAAGTGTAAGCCTTCCGAGGTTATATGCTGTTGGATCTCCCATACATTTTGCCGCAAAGCCGTGGGCGCATTCATGCAGGGAGAGTGAAAACAGGATAACAGGTATGCTCAGAAGTACCATTATAAAGGTATCTCTCTGAAAACCGCCCTGAATAAGATCAATTAACATAAATTACATCCTTACTTTAGTATAACGCTGTTGATCTCACTCCATATTTCCTGCTTTCCGTCACCCTTTAATGCGGAAAAAGGAATTATGGTAGTGTTTTCCCGTATAAGCTCATGATTTAAAAGATTGTCAAGTGATTTTTTAAAATCACCCTTGTTAAGCTTGTCCGACTTGGTGGCAACTATCATATAATCTGTTTCGGTTTGATTCAACCAATCAAGCATCATACAGTCATCTGCGGTTGTTCCAACCTTCATATCAACAAGCTGCATAACAAACATAGGCGAACGGCGGTTTCCAGCCGACATCATATAATCGTTAACAAGCTTCTGCCATACAGCGCGCTCCTTGGGAGGACGCTTTGCAAAGCCATAACCGGGAAGGTCAACAAAATAAAAGCTGTTATCTACATTGTAAAAGTTTATTGTAATGGTTTTACCGGGAGCAGAGCTTACCCTTGCAAGCTTATTTCTGCCCAAAAGAGTGTTTATAAGTGAGCTTTTGCCCACATTTGATCTGCCCGAAAAAACAAGGTGCGGAAGGTCGTTTTTGGGGAACTGACTCAACATACCCGCTGTTATTTCAAGCTTAACATTTTGTAAATTCAAAGCCATAATATGTCCTTTTCTTTTATACCAATGCTGCCGTTAAAGCATCATCTATTGTTTCAATGGCAACAAAAGTTATGTTTGCCTTTACACTTTCATCAACTTCTTCAAGATCACGCATATTATCCTTGGGGATAAGAACGGTTTTAACACCCGCCTTATATGCCGCCATAGACTTTTCCTTTAATCCGCCTATTGCAAGTATCCTGCCGCGCAAGGTTATTTCACCCGTCATTGCAACATCGCATCGAACCGCCTTGCCCGTAAATACACTTGCAAGGGCAACCGCCATAGTTACTCCGGCAGAAGGACCGTCTTTAGGTACTGCCCCTTCGGGTACATGGATATGAATATCCGTATCCTTGTAAAATTCAGGATCTATTCCAAGCTCGTCACATCTTGTGCGTATGCAGGTAAGGGCGGTGTGAGCAGATTCCTGCATTACCTCACCCAAAGAGCCTGTAAGCTCAAGCTTACCGCTTCCCTTCATTGCCGCAACCTCAATTTTAAGCATATCTCCGCCAAGCTGTGTGTATGCAAGGCCGTTTACCTCTCCGATTGAATCATGGGAGTCTATACGCTTTTCCAATACCTTTTGATTTCCGAGATATTCTTTTAAATTATCCCTTGTTATTCTACAACTCTTCTGCTTACACGAAACAATACTCTTTGACGACTTAAGACAGATAGAAGCAAGCTAACGGTTGAGATTACGCACACCAGCATCCGAG
>JAFYPJ010000031.1 GCA_017547545.1 Clostridia bacterium
AATATACAACATCTTCACAGATCAAAGCAGCTCCCGGTTCTGTTGCATTGAAGGCAGACAAGGTAGTTGGTGGCTTACTTACAGTTGAGCTTAAATCAGCAGGTACTTACACATTCTGTGTACAGTATAACGATGAAAGCTATAACTACTATACCGTAGTTGTTGAATAATTAAACTAACAGCCGAGCGATTGCTCGGCTGTTAATGTTTATGTGTTAGCGTTGCATAGAATTCTTTACAACAAACTGTCCCTACTGTTTCTGTTTCTATAACACCATTGTAAATTCCGTGTTCTCTTAATTTTCTTCTTACAATTTCTTTTATCTCAACATCTATATTACCGCCAACAAGATGCATTGAAGCAAAATGATTATGTCCGTCAAGACTCCAGATATGCAGGCAATGAACATCATCCACACCTTCAATTTCAAGGATATGCTCCATCAATTCTTTATATGAAATTTCCTTTGGAGTTTTTTCAAGAAATATATCGGTTATTTCTTTGAGGTTTTTAATTGCATTTACAAAAATAAACAGTGCTACCGCCATAGACATTAAAGGATCGATCAGAGAAATATCGGTAAAACGCATGATAATTGCACCTGCCAGAACCACGATCCAACCGAGTACATCCTCCAGCATATGAAGATTGACCGCCTTTTGATTTACAGATTCACCGCCATGAGTTAAACAGGCTGCAATAAAATTCACACTAACACCAACACAGGCAAGTATGATCATACCCGTATAATCAATTTCAACCGGATTTATGATTCTTTTTAGTGCATTAAATATAACAAAAACCGAACCTGCAAGCAAAACCAATGTGGCAAGTGCTCCTGCCAAAACCGAATATCTCGCATACCCAAAGGTATATTTTTCATTGGGTTTACCTTTGCTTTTCTTTTCAAGAAAATAGGATACACCAATACTTACCGCATCCCCCATATCATGTACAGCATCAGACATTATTGCAATACTTCCTGTTAAAATTCCGCCTAAAAATTCAAATGCAGAAAAGAATAAATTTAAAATAAATGCCGCAAAAATTCTTTTTTCACTTTTCATAATAATCTCCTGTATTGACTTTATTGTAATTTTATTGTACAATACATTCATAACCGAACATATTGTTCTATATTATAATATAACTGATAAACATTTTTTTCAACATATAAACTCAATTCCCTGTTCGTTATTGAACATTTTGGGAGAAATGTACGGAGTAATTATGGACAGACGACAAAGAAAAACAAGAAATGCAATATTCGATGCATTTACACAACTGTTATCAAAAAAATCCTTTAACAGTATTACCGTTGGAGAAATAATAGAAATAGCAGACATAGGCAGAGCCACATTTTATGCTCATTTTGAAACAAAGGATTTTTTATTAAAGGAGCTGTGCCGTGAACTTTTTTGCCATATTTTTGATGCAAAAGAAGGAAATATCGGTCATAGGCACATTTTTGAATGTGAAGCACCCGATTCGGTTTTCCTTCACCTTTTCATGCACCTTCAAAAGAATGACAACCATATTCTCGACCTGCTTTCCTGTAATAACAATGAGTTGTTTTTAAGCTATTTTCAAAATGAACTTGAACATCTTATTGAAGATCAAAATGAACTTTTTGAAAGCGAAAAAACAAAAAATCTTCCTAAGGATTTTGTAATAAAGCATATTTCCTCCACCTTTGTTTCAACCTTGAAATGGTGGATAAAGCATAAACAGGAGTATAGCGTACAAACCGTTTACACTTATTTTTTATCAATTATAAAATAACTACAAAGTTAATTCTTGATTATTTATTATAAATAATATATAATTTAACAAATATTTTTACGGAGATTCTATGAGCAATACAGTTGACATGACGGTTGGGAATCCTACAAAGCATATTTTAAAATTTGCGTTTCCCCTTATAATAACAAATTTAGGCCAACAGCTTTATATGGTTGCAGATGCAGCCATTGTGGGTAGAGGTGTTGGTGTTAAAGCCCTGGCTGCGGTTGGCGCAACAGACTGGGTAAATCTTATGTTTATATGGATCGCCTTGGGTTTTACACAGGCTTTTTCAAGTTTTATTTCAAGGTATTTCGGAGAAAAGAACTATAACAGAATGAATAAAACCATTGCTATGTCTACCCTTCTTTGCATAGCTATAGGAATTATCTTAACAGTTTCAGGTATATTTACGGCAAAACCCTTACTTGAGATTTTAAAAACACCTGATGATATTAAACAGGGTGCCGTTACATACCTTATGATAATGACGGGCGGTTCACTTATAGTTACAGCATACAATATGGCATCAGCCATACTGCGCGCCTTCGGTAACGGAAGAGCTCCTCTTATTGCGATGCTTATTTCAGCAATACTCAATGTAGGACTTGACTGCCTGTTTGTGTTGGTTTTCGGTTGGGGTATTGTTGGCGCCGCCGTAGCTTCCCTTTGCGCACAGCTCTTTTCTTTCTTATATTGCTTAATAATGATAAGAAGGATAACCATAATTAAGCTTACAAAGGAATCATGGAAAATTGACTTTAAGCTTATTAAAGAGCTTATACTCTTTGGCATACCCTTGGTTATGCAATTTATTTCCATTGCATTAGGCGGTATTATACTACAATCTTCTGTTAATACCGAGGGCAGCATATTTGTTGGCGCTTATACAGCCACAAACAAGGTTTATGCACTTTTGGAAAGTACCGCAATTTCAATAGGTATTGCCTGCTCAACCTACCTTGCACAGAATTACGGTGCAAAAGAAATAAAAAGATTTAAAAAGGGTGTTATTACCGGCGAGCTTATAGTTATAATCTTAGCCGTTGCAGTTATGATAATTACCTTTATCCTACGCGAACCGATTATGAAGCTCTTTGTTGATGTAAATGAATCGGGCGGCTTTGAAGCACTTAAAATCAGTATTCACTACCTTAATATACTCATAATTTGCCTTACAATTCTCTATTCGATCCACATTTACAGAAACGCTCTTGTAGCAATGGGGATTTCGTTCTGGCCTATGATATCGGGTATTTCCGAATGTGTTTGCCGCGTGGTTATGGGCAAATTTGCAATACACACCTTTTTGGGAAGCGATGCACTTTTTTATGCAGAGCCTATCTCCTGGATTGCGGCACTGCTCTTTGTTATGATTCCTTATTTCTTCTACAAACGAAAACTGTTAAAATAACGGCAAGGGAAATATTCAAATTCCCTTGCCGTTATATATTTATCACAATAAACTATCGTCATACACCGCTCTTACACCACCGATGAACTTAGGGCGTGTTCTTGCGGCAAGCACCAATGCTTCGCCAATTTTATTATTTTCAAGTCTTAAAGGTACAGCTACCTTTTTAAGATGCATACCAATCAAGGTGAAACCGATATCAATACCTGCATCCGCCTTTATTTCTTCAACAACCAAAGGATCTTCAAAGCCGTTATAAGCGCAGGCAGCCATAGAGCCGCCAGCCTTGGGTTGCGGAATAACGTTCACCCTTTCGGCAAAGGGTAATGCCGCTTTTTCGATAACTATCGCGCGGTTAAGATGCTCACAGCATTGAAAAGCCAAATAAATTTCCTTTTCCTTTGCAAAATCATATAAACCTTCAAAAACCGCTTGGGCAACCAAGGGTGCGGAATTTGTACCGATCACAGAACCTGTGATCTCACTTGTTGAGCAGCCCACTACAACAGTATCTCCTTTATTTAAACAAGCCTTTTCAAAAAGCTCCTCCAACACCGCTTTTGCCTGAGAATAAAGCTGATTTTCCATTGTTTTCTCCTTAATTTACAGATTTATGATTTCCCAGGGAGTAATAATTCCCTGTAGTTTTCCCTTTGGATCACCGTTTTGGGTTACAAGGGCAAGAACTATCCTTTCCCCCTTTTTAAATGCCTTTTCAATTTGTTTTTCAAGCTCATCGGCATAAAGATCCGCTTTAACAAATATTATCTTTCGCGATTTTCTTGTATCCAGGGCAAGGTATTCAAGAATATCCGAAAACTTGAGATTTTCATTCAGAGCAGAAGCTCCGTTATCGGCAATGTAAGAGAAGAGCGAATTTATACCGAAGACTCCTGCCACACTCCCCTTATTATCTAAAATCGGAACATGACCGTATCCGGTTTTATGCATCACTTCAACACAGTCTTTTACCAAAGAATCGCATCTTTGCCAGTAAACATCCGAAAGCTTCACCTGAATTTCACAGCATTTACGGCGGTTTTTAACCTTTTCTATAAGCTCGTCAATAAAACTGATCATATTATCGTTAGGTTCAACGGCAAAGCTGTTGCTTATCTTCTTTTTATGGCTTAAAAGATTGCGTACCTCTTTACAATATTTTATCTCATCCACATAATCTCTGTACTTATTATGATTGGTTAAATAAAATGAAACCGAATCCTCGTTACGCAAATTATAGGCTGTACGCACCGCTTCTTCAAGCTGCTTGTATTTTTCCAAAAACAGTTCAGCGTTAGTCAAAAAAATCTTCCTTTCTGCCTGTATTGTCACTTTATTATATTAAATTTTGCGAATTAAGTCAAGAAAAACTCCCGCAATCGGGAGTTTTCTTACTTTATTTCAATTTTTATATCGCCTGTACTTGTAGAAATCTCACACAAACCGCCCTTTCTGCTTTTGGGAACCTTTATATTACCCGTAGAAGTTTCGGTTATAAATATCTTTTCGGTAAGCAAGTTACCCTTAACATTACCTGTATTTGTTTTAATGCAAAGTTCGTTTGCATCGCAATCGGTAAAATGCACATCTCCCGTATTTCTTTCGATGTTAAAATTACCGCTTGCCATAACCTTTTCCATATTCAGATTGCCGGTATTGCCTGTACTTGAAAGATTCATACAGGTAACATCAGAAAGCATTACCTTGCCGCTTGACACCGCAATGCTTATATCTCCCGTACAGCTAACACCCAAAGCACTTATCTTACCTGTAGTAGTTGTAAGGTCAAGTGAGGATGCGGATATATTCTCTACGCAAATCTTTCCCGTACTTGATTTTATTTTTACATTCTCCAAAGCCGATGCACAAAAATGAACGTCACCCGTACTTACGGTAATATCAACCGAGTCAAAGCAGAATTTATCGGATACATCAACATCACCTGTGCTTAAATCAACAAAAAGTGAAGAATATTCTTTTTCGGGAATATACACGGTAAGCTTGGGAGTACCTATATTTATTCCGATATTCTCAATATACTCATACCACTTTTTATTGTTTTCGTATTTGATTTCAAGCACACCGTCGGTTACATATACCCGATGATTATATTTTTCCTCTTCATAGCAAACGATCTTTGTATATGTACCCTCCAACGGAAGAATACTCACATCGGCGGTATTTGTTAAAACGGATATATCCTTTATTTCTTCGGTAAATTCATAAGTATTGGTTTCATATTTCACCGTACTTAATTTTCCGAAATCCCATTTAAGCATTGTCATCATCCCCCCAAAAACAACAATTCCCGTCAAAACAAGTACTGTTGCAACAATAAGCCAAAGCTTTGTTTTCTTTTTCATTTTTCTGCCTCCTTTTTAATAAAGCAGTTTTTTATCCAAAATACTGTCTTTTGGCCAAGTATGGCACTACCCTTTGTTGCTGCAAGGCATCCGTAAAAGCTGAAAATTGCAAGTCCTGCGCATACAAGAGCCGTGGCAATCAGGCAGATAGCCGACGGTGTATTGGCAGTTATGATATGCACAACTCCCCCGAACAAAAGACTAAACGACGATGCCGCAAAAGATACAAATACAGACCATAAGGATATTACTACCGCCCATAAAGAAACATAAAGTGAAAATATTACCGCAAAAAATGCAATACCCAGGGAGAGCCATATAGGTGAGCCAAGCGACAAAAGAACTATTTCCCATGCCCTCATACGGCGTTTTTTCTTTACCCTTTCCTTGATGATCTTTGTAATAGGTGTTTCGGATATTATATCGGTTGCTATTTCGTTGGCATTTCCAATTCTTTCAAGCGCCTCGTTCTCCGGGAGACCTTCTTCCATAAGATCGTCTATCATTTCGCCGTAAAATTCAATTCTATCGTTAATATCTTCTTGAGGTAAACCTTCAAGGGCTTTTTCCAACTCAAAAAGGAATTCCTGCTTATTCATTTTCTTCCTCCTTTGCAACAAATTTGTATATTGCCATTATTTCTTTCCATTCCTCTTTAAATTCCTCAATGCGCTTTATACCCGCATCGGTAATATGATAATACTTTCGCATTCTGCCGCCATATTCAACGCTGTTAACCGTAAGCATTTTTGCCGTATCAAGACGCTTGAGTATTGTGTAAAGTGTTGATTCGGAAAGCTCGATATATGGCTTCAGGTCCTTTATGATCTTATAACCGTAGGAATCCTCATCCTTTATCGCCGCCAAAACAGCAACATCAAGAATACCTCGCTTTAATTGTATATCCATGCAATACCTCCTCTCACGCAATACATCATATCACGAAGTATTGATTTTGTCAATAGAAAAAGGCAGAATTTTTCTGCCTTTTTCTATTCAAATATTTCAACAGCCTTTTTCATTCGTTTTGTTACCTCAACATTAAAGGGGCAACGGCTCTCGCAAGCACCGCAGGAAATACAAGCACTTGCGGTGTTATCTAAAGCAAGATAATGATGCTTTACACTATCGGCACTCTTAGAGTCCAATTCAACAAGGTCAATATATTTATTTACCGATGCAATATCTATCCTTGAGGGGCAAGGCAAACAATGATTGCAGTACATACACCTGCCGCTTCCACCAAACATTTGCAAAGAACCAAGCGCGGTGGTGTAATCCTTCTCTTTCTCTGTAAGATTATAATAATTCACCGCTTTGCTAACCTCTTTTGCGCTTTGCATTCCAACCATAACCGCGGCAACAGACACTTTGGAGAGAGCATAGCTTATGCATTGCCCTTCTGTTAATGCAATACCAAGGGGGGAGCGTTCCTTTGAAAGAAGAGTTCCCATACCCAAAGCCTTCATAACAGTAATGGCAACACCCCTTTCCTCGCATACCCTGTACAACTCGGCTCTTGCATTATCAAGGCTAAAAGCAGTAAAATTCTGTTCCTTACCTTCAATAACCTCATTGAATATCTCGGTCATATCTCTGTCTGCCGGAACAAGATCGTAGGCAGGGTTAAGGGAGAACATGAGTACATCTATAAGGCCGCTTTCCACCGCCTTTTTTGAAGTTACGGGATTATGAGAGCTTAAACCTACAGCGCGGATGATCCCCTTTTCCTTCAGGGAAAGAACATATTTCATCACTTCGCTCTCGCAAAGGCAGTCCCAATCGGCTTCCTTATCTACAAAATGAATAAATCCAACAGCTATATAATCGGTTTGCAATCTTTCCAGCAGATCCTCAAAGGCATGGGTGATTTCATTTATATCACGGCTGACCTTATACTGACCGTTAACCCAGCAAGCACCGATGTGCCCCTGGATCATAACCTTCCGACGGCGCCCTTCAAGAGCTTTACCGATATTTGTGCGAACATTGGGTTCACTCATAAAAACATCCATATAATTGATACCCGAATCAATTGCGGCATCAATAACCTCTTTAATAAGCTCATAGCTCTTACCCTGTAAATGCTCACATCCAAGGGATATTTCGCTTACCTTCATCCCCGTTCTGCCTAATTCTCTGTATTTCATATAAACTCCGTAAAATATTATTTTTAATAATATT
>JAFYPJ010000032.1 GCA_017547545.1 Clostridia bacterium
AACCTTGAGGTCATCAAGATTACCGAAGGTGATTATATTACCGTCCTGTGTAAAGGTGGGAACCTTCTGCTGGATGTCTACTACAAAGATCTTCATGTAGCCGTTTTCGTAGCATACTGCAATAGTTGCTATACCGTTATCTCTGTACTGGATTGTGTACTGATCAACACCCTTGAGTACACCCTTTGCGGTAAAGGCTCTTGCACCCTCTGCAGCTTTGATCTTTGCTGCGGTCTTGTATTCACCGTAAGCTGTTCGTATAACCTTAACACCTTCAAGGTTAGATACTGTTACCTGAAGTCCGTTTACGGATATTTCGGGAACTATTACATTTACGGTTACATAGAGGTACTTCATTGTGCCGTCGTTGTAACGAACAAGTACGGTAAATACTCCGCCTGCAGGTACTGTGTAGTCATAGGACTCTGCACCCTGAAGCTTGTTTTGAGTAATTCTAACGATCTTGTTATTATTTACATCTGTGTAGTTGTTGTATTCACCGAGGGCAAGGAATATATCCTTAACCTCTGCATTAAGTCCGGAAACTGTAACTACCGCACCCTCTGCTGTTGCTGAAATATCGGAAACCACGGGTTCATCTGCCTTTTTCACTTCAACATGGTTAAAGAAGGCTCTGCCGTCTATCATCTGTACCCAGAAGGTATATTTGCCTTCTTCGGTCATGTCAAGCGAGTATACATTGTCAACTGCACCGTTTCCGAGATTTGCTATGGTAACGGCACCTGCTTCTTCAAGTGCTTCAAGTGAAATGAAACTGCCCTTTGCATATTTAACTATCTTGACATCGGATGCATTTGTAATGCTTACAGTCATATCCTTGGTGGTAACCTCGGAAGGAGTTACATAACCGGTTGCGGGGATAATGTTGCTTTCTGTTTCACCGCAGTTTGCACAGGTTCTGCGTTCTTCGCCGTTTTCAAGTGCTGTTGCTTCCTTGATTATTCTCCATTCGCCCCACGCGTGTCCTTTGGCGGGAATAATCTCGCTGTAGTTGTCTCCGCAGATACATGTATATACTACCGAACCGTCTTCTGTACATGTGGCATCTGTGGTTACTGCAATATATTCATGCTCATGGTCACCTTCGGGCATCCACATAGCATAAAGGGATACAGGTTCTGTAACATCTATTGTTTCACCTGCTGCATAGAAGGTACCTGTGCCGTCTGCCTCTGTGTTCCAGCCTGCAAGAACATAACCAACCTTTTCGGGGATCTGTGTTCTGCCCTTGTAACCCTCACGGTTAGCAAGGAGAGTATTGTTTTCATCTCCTGCATTAAATTCAGAGGATGAAGAGTATCTTGTATAATCACCTTCCGAAAGGAGAGTATACTCATCGCCGTCTGTGATATAGTTGAAGTCCAGGATACTTTCTGAACCGTCATTGAGATTATAGGTTACTATCGGATCCCAACAAGCATATACGAATATGTTATTGCCGTAAGGAACACGGTCTGTATTTACCATAAATACACTGGACTTGTATCCGTTTGAATAAAGCTCGTATTCATAACCGTTGCCATGGTCGGGATCGTTGTAGGTTGTGTTGCCGTTACCGTCACCCGAACGGAATTCAACTACGGTGAGATCTTCTGCGTCTGTGTGCAGTCTGTAACCGTCACGGTAAAGAGTAGCGGTTTCAGACGGGAAGTTGAACTGCATACCAAAGGTCATCTGACCAAAGGGAGAGTTGGGTATTTTAAGAGTAGAAGTGTCGTTTGCGGACCATTTACCGCCGTTTGCATGGTAGTATACTGTATAGTAACCGCCTGTGGGAAGCTTGCCGTCTGCATCAGAGGTTCTCCATACACCCTTGAGAGTTATGTCACCGCCGGGGAGACTTGTAGCAAGCTGACCGGGTTTAAAGAATACATCTGCGGCACCGGAAATACTCCAGCCAACAAATGCCCAGCCGGGATATTCAGGGGTAACTTCGGGAATAACAGCCTGACCTCCGCGGTATGAGATGGTTTCGGGAACGTCCTCAACGGGAAGTACGGGATCAAATTTGATAAATCCGGAGTTGCCTACCTGACCGCGGTAAAGCTCATAAAGACGCTTGTATGCGTTTCTTACTTCCTGTCCGCGGGCATTTTCATCGTTGATCAATCTTACTGCCTCGTTATAATAGTGAACCTCTGTACCGATACCGAATTCGTCACAAAGCTCAACCATACGAACAAGGTCACTCTTGTCAACTGTGTCGGAAACAGTAAATGCCTTGATAAGAGCGTTCCATTTGTCGGGATACCACTTGTGTTCTTCGGGATCAAGATAATAGGTCTGTCCGGGGAGTGCTGTAGCTCTGTCACCGTTTATTTCTTCAACCGCATAGCTGTACTGACCGCCAACAAGGTTGATCATTTCCATAACAACCGAGAATTTCTGGCCTGCTTTAAGCTTAACGGGATCATTAAGTGTGATGTTATAGTAACCTTCTCCTACATGGGTAACAAGACCGGAGGAGAATGTGCCGGACATAGGATCGCCCTCGTTGGGATCAACATAAACTCTAACGGTAAGCTGACCTAATGTGTTAAGAGAATAGTAACCTACTTCTGTAAGTGTTTCGTCGCTCTTTGCGGTAAATACATTAGCTGTGTGAATAGGATGGCCGGAACCGAAATCCGGGAACCAGAAATATGTAAGACCGTTAGCCCAGTCACCGTCATAGGAATAGTTATTGTCGGCAACATCAATGGGATCAAAGTCTATGATTCTTGCACTTACAAGAGATCTTTCATAATAGGACATCCAGAAGTAACCACCGCCGCTGCCCCAATCTTCTGCCCAGCTGTTCTTAACAAGCCATGCGCCGTTGCCGGGAGGTGTCATAGAGCCGTTGAAATTCCATCTGGAGAAATTGTCATTCCAACCGATGATAACAACCTCGTGATTGAAGCTGTCATACATATTCTGATAGAATGCAACTGCATTGGGAAGATAATTGTAGCCGTAAGAGGTAGAATAATAATCGGCAAGAACGCTGCCGTAGGTCATTATTGCTTCCTTGGTAGCAGCAACATTTTTGGGGTTGAGCTCTACGGAACGGGTAATATGTGCTTCGGAAATATAACGCATATTTTCACTGTAGCCTACACGCGCATATGCACCGTACCAGTTGATGGGAGGAAGATATGCTTCATGTTCGGGACCTGCCCATCTTGCAAGACATCCGCCTGCAAAGTATACATTACCGCCGAGATTGTAGGGATCCGCTTCACGCATACCGTCAAGACACATAGGGTCATTGGGGTCGGTGGTTCTGGAGTTCCAGGAGAAGTATGCAAGGTGCGCTTCCGAGAAGTTTACAGAACCCACATCCTGTTTGCGGATGTATGCGGTTTCTGCCATGGAAATATGAGCAAAGGCCCAACAGTTACCTGAATAACCTTGGTCTTTTATAGGTGTGATTATAGGTGTTCCAACAGAATTTACCACACCAAGTGAGTTATATTCTGCAGGATAATCACCTGCAAGGGTGGATTTAGCAATATCGCGGTCGGAAATGTCCGCGCTTTGGCGCTTAACTTCGTTACCGTTGTTGTCAACAGTCTTCATAGACTGATAACCGAATTCAGATATATCATCATCGGGGACGATATGATTGAATTCCCTGGCAGAGGGTGCTTGCGCAGGTTCTTCATCTTGTGCTGCAAAAGCGTTCGGAGCAGCACAAACAAGCATTGCAGATGCCATAAACAATGCCAGCATAGATTTGAGTTGTTCTTTTAACATGGGGACTTTCCTTTCTTTATGTATTTTAATTATAATATGTGAATTATAATCATTTAAACCTATTATATCATAAATATATACAAATGTCAACCAAAAAATGACCAAAATATGTGCAAAATAACAACAAACAGTTAAAACAAGAGCTCCGTTTTACGGGATTGCAGGTTAATGCAATCTGTAAAACAGAGCTGTTTAATAAATGAAAGTATTCTGTTTGATGCGGTATGAAAAACCGTGAAACGGACTAAAAGGGGTGAAACAGTGATACCGCTTTAAATTATGCCTTAGTATATGTTGTTCCCTGAGAAGAGTCCTTTAAGGTGATACCTTTGGCGGCAAGCTCATTACGGATACGGTCTGCTTCTGCATAATTCTTTGCTTTTTTTGCTTCGGCACGCTTTGCGATCATTTCAAGAATATAAGCATCTTCTTCATTTGTTTCTTCTTTTTCTTCCTTTACTGAATCGGCAGCTTTGAGAAGATCAAGGGAAAGAACACGGTCATAATCGTCAAGCAGGAATCTTTTTGTAGCACCGTTGGTCTTAGCCTTTACAACATCATAAATTGCCGTGATTCCGAGAGAGGTGTTAAGATCGTTACCCATAACCTCATTGAATTTTGCGCGGTATTCTTCAACCACAGCCATATCAACCTCGCCCTCTTTTTCAAAGGTTGAGATTTTCTTTATGAGCTTATCGTAAGCCTGAGCCGCATTGTCAAGAGAATCCCAAGAGAAAACAAGAGATTTTCTATAATGGGATTGCAAACAGAAGAAACGGTATACAATGGGGTTATAGCCCTTTTCCTCAAGCAGAGAAACTGTTAAGAATTCACCCTTTGATTTGCTCATTTTACCGCCTGAGGTGTTGAGGTGAAGTACATGGAACCAATGTGTACACCAAGGATGTCCGATATAGGCTTCGCTCTGTGCAATTTCGTTTGTATGGTGAGGAAATGCGTTGTCAATACCGCCGCAGTGAAGATCAAGGCGGTCTCCTAAATATTTCATACTTATAGCGGAGCATTCGATATGCCAACCGGGATAACCTATACCCCAGGGACTATCCCATTTGAGCTCCTGATCATCAAATTTTGATTTTGTGAACCAGAGAACAAAGTCTGTTTTATTTCTTTTGTTGGTATCCTCTTCAACACCCTCGCGAACACCAACTGCAAGATCTTCGGCATCGTGATTGTTGAAAACATAGTATTCCTTTAATTTGGAGGTGTCAAAATAAACATTTCCACCTGCAATATAGGCAAAATCCTTTTCAATAAGACCTTCAACCATTTCAATAAATTCGGGAATACAGCCTGTTGCGGGCTGAACTGTGTTGGGGATCTTAATATTAAGCTTATCGCAGTCGGCAAAGAAAGCGTCGGTATAAAATTTTGCAATTTCCATAACCGTTTTCTTTTCGCGCTTTGCTCCCTTGAGCATCTTATCTTCACCGGTATCCGCATCACTTGAAAGATGGCCTACATCGGTTATATTCATAACGCGGTTAACATCATATCCTGAATATACCAGGTATTTTTCAAGTACATCCTCCATAATATAACTGCGGAGATTTCCGATATGCGCAAAGTGATAAACCGTGGGGCCGCAGGTGTACATGCGAACCTTGCCCTCTTCATAGGTTTTGAAGTCTTCTTTTTGTCTGGTAAGTGAATTATATAATTTCATTTTTCGAGTTCCTTTAATTTCTTTTCAAGCTGATTTATTTTCACCTGCATACGGCAAAGTTCCTGAGAAACAGGGTCGGGCATGTGAACCTGGTCAAGGTCTATTTCCTTAGTGATCTTTTTGCCGTCTTTACGAACAATTCTTGCGGGAATACCAACTGCTGTTGAATTTTCGGGTAAAGGTGCAAGTACTACCGCATTTGCGGCTATCTTTGTATTTGAGCCAACCTCAAAGGGGCCGAGGACCTTTGCGCCTGCGCCTACCATTACATTGTCACCCAGGGTGGGATGTCTTTTTCCCGTATCTTTACCCGTACCGCCAAGGGTTACTCCCTGATAAAGAGTACAGTTGTTTCCCACAACCGCGGTTTCGCCGATAACAACTCCGCTGCCGTGGTCTATAAACACTCCCTTGCCTATTTTTGCTCCGGGGTGAATTTCAATACCGGTTAAATGCCTTGCGCTCTGGCTGATAAGCCTTGCCGCAAAAAGATAACCTCTTTTATAAAGCATATGGGATAAGCGGTAAGCTAAAATTGCGTGAAGACCTGAATAAAGTAAAAGTATTTCCGCAGAGCTTCTTGCTGCAGGATCTCGGTCCTTAATTACAGAAATATCATCGGATATTTCTTTATAGCACCGCAGAATCATCTGCATTGCCTTTTTCTTTTTAATTAAATTTATGAGTTCCTTATCGCTCACGATCCTACCTCCTGTGTTGAGTTCAGATATATCTATTATATTATAAAATTTCATTTTTGTAAATACCCAAACCGTAAAAACATAAAGTCAAATTTTGTATAAAACCGGAAATTAAAAAAACTGTTGACATTCTCAAGAAAAAATAGTAATATATATACATAAAGACAAAGTTTTTAGGGAGGTAGTTATGGCTGAAGAGCTTTTTGAACCCGAAATCATTACATTGACCGATGAAGAAGGCAATGAAACACAGTTTGAGATAATAGCAAGCTATGAAATGGACGGCGTTGGATACCTTGCACTTGTTCCCACAGAGAACAATGAAGAGGGTGAATATGTAATTCTCCGTCTTGAGGCAGATCCCGAAAATGAAGGCGAAGAAATTCTTGTAACTATTGATGACGATGAAGAATTTGATAAGATCGCCGATATTTTTGACGATATGCTTTTCGAGGATGATGGCGAATAATCCGCTGTAAAAATCAAAATTACCTGCTTGGTTCGTGATATTCTGAGTAATTAAACCCACACTTTACAAATGGAGTCCGGACTTCCGTTGAAGGGTATGCAGACCTCCTCTTCTCCCCTGCTTATGTCACGGGAACAAGGGATGCTGGGAGCACAAAACATCGGAGAGGACACCAACCTGCTTATGCAGGGTTTTAAATTCTCGCTTACACGGCCCGGCGGGGTTTTTGTTTTTTTACTTATTAAATATAAAATCCGCAGAACTTTCTCTGCGGATTTTATATTTAATAAAGCTGATAATTTATCGAGTTTTCCTCTGCGTAATAGTAGGCGGAGGAGGAATCATAGCAGTAGATTGTAACCAGGGTACTGTCATAAAAAGCAAAATCCTCAACAGTAGTGTATTCTCCGTAAAACTCAACCGATTCAAGATCATCGCAGAAAGCAAATGCCCATGAATCCACCGTTTCTACATTTGAGGGAATCACTATACTTTTCAAAGCATAACAGCTTGAAAAAGCAGAAGGTCCTATATACCTAAGATTATCGGGGAAATTTATATATTCAAGGGAAGAGCAACCCGTAAATGCGTTTTCCCCTATATATTCAAGGGAATCGGGCAGGTAAATATCGGTAAGATAAATGACGGATTGGAACATATTGCTTCCTATGGATGTAATACCTTCATCTATATAAATACTTGTGATATCACGCCTTTGGTTATACCAGGGAAGCTCTGATTCATGGGAATAATCGGGGAGTTCTCCCGAACCGCTTATGGTAAGAGTTCCGCCTTCAAGCTTCCAGGATGTTCCTGAATTTATGCTCTGATAATTTTCATCCGAGGAATATATCGGTGTCAGATTGTTTAAATCAGCGTCTTGAGTGGTAGATTGACTAATACCTATTATAACGGGTATTGCAATTATTAAACCGGTTATTACAGCTGCGATCAATGCCAATATTAAAAGAACAATGGCTATTATAAAACCGCTACCCTTCTTTTTTTGCTTTTTTACGGTGTAATTGTTAACCGGCGATGCAACCGAATTTACAGGTTTGGGCGCAGGTTTGGGCGTAGGCTTGGGCGCGGGGGCGGATACAGGCTTGGGCGCAGGTTTTGGGGCAGGGCGGATAACCTTTACATCCGGATTTTGTTCCGCAGGCCTTTTCTGAGTTTGTCTGTTTTTTAATTTGCGGTATTCTAAAAGGGCATTTTTAAAGGCGGTTGCATTTTTATAACGGTTTTCAGGTTTATATTGGCAGGCGCGCAGAATTATATCCGCAAGATGTTTGTTTGCATTTTTGGGTGGAGGAAGCGGCGCCCCCGTAAGACGGCGGTTAGCTGCATCCATTCTGTCATTATATGTAATCTGTACGGCATTGGGATCTACAAAAGGAGGACGGTTGTTATTCAATATGGTATACATAACGATACCGAGAGAATAAATATCAACACTTGAATCATATTTAAGATGGTTAGCTACCTCCGGCGCCATATAGCTGTAGGTTCCCTTGGTAGACATAGCTCCGGTGGTTTTTCCAAGCTCTCTTGCAACACCAAAGTCACCAAGCTTATAGTCTCCGTTTTTTGAAATAAATATATTTGCAGGTTTGATATCTCTGTGAATTATATTATATTTGGAGCAGAGCTCAAGGGCAGAGCATATATCGATACCCATTTTTACAAGCTCGTCTTCAGACATGTTGAGCATTCTGTTTGAAAAAGGCTCCAGAAGCTCCATTCTGATAAAGATATCCCATCCGATTTCTCCGTTGTTTTTTTCGAGAATTCTGTAATCCTCTACAGAAACCGCGTTTGCTGTGCCCTTCAAGGTTTCCATAAGCTTTATTTCGTTTATGAAATCAGATACAATGTTTTCAAGAAAATCAAGAGATTCTTCTTTGGTCATGCCCTCAGACAAGAGAGAATCCAGTTCTGCGCGGTTTTTAGGCACGGAAATCACTTTAATGGCGCAAAAAGAGGTTATGGAATGTTCTTCTCTGATTGCTTTATAAACCTTTCCGTAAGATCCTTCGCCTAAAAGCTCGGATATTCTCCATTCCGGCCAGAACTCATTTGTTCTTTCAATACCCATAATAAATTCCTTTAAAATTTTTGTACAGAGGTATTATAACATTATTCTGCGATTAAATCAATAATTATTTTAAAAAGAACAAAGTTAATGCTGAAAAAACCGGTTAAATCTTTAAATTTCGTTAATACTCGGTTATTTTTTGCGATGTATCATGGATTTAATATTATACTGAAAGGTAATTAAAATGAAAAAAATCCTTTTAATATCGATTTTTGCATTGCTGGTATTCGGAATCTGTTCTTGCGCTCCAATACAAAAATTGGAGGATTATACTGTGTATCTTCCCTCTGATTGCGAAAGCTGGGAGAAAGAAGCGGCAGAAACCTTTGTTGACAAAATCGTTCAGAGCTGCGGTGTGGAGCTTCAGACTACAGATAAAGAACAGGATAAACAGATAAGAATAGGTAAAAGCTTCCTTTCTGATGAGCAGAAAAAAAGATTTGATTTTGATGCCATGGGAGCCACAGGCTATTCTATTGAGAATTGGGACAGAATTTTTATAATTACGGCCAACAACGGTTATGCGATAGAAGAAGCGTTGGAGCATTTTATTTCTGAGGTTATTACCGAAGAAATGGAGCTTGTAAAAAGCTGTTCCTATGTACTTAGTGCAGATTCCTTTGAGGCGGATGTAACAAAGCATATAAATGTTTCAACCGTAACCGATACGGATACCGATATATACCGCGTTCCTCAGAATTTAGAGGCAGGATACCGATACGGTCCTTCCTTTATAGTAAACGAAGACAAAACGGTAGATGCGTGGTTTGCTTCGGGAGGAAGCAGTGTTGAACAATGGGACTGGATCGTGTATAAGCACTTTGACGGCAAGGAATGGAGTGAGGAAAAATGTGTTCTTCAGCCTACACCCAATGCTCTTGACCATTATTCATGCTGCGATCCCGGTGCTATTTACACAAACGGATATTATTATTTGGGTTATACCTCTACTCTTAATGAGAACCAGGCGGATAACAATCTTTTTGTAGCAAGAAGTAAAAATCCTGATGGTCCCTTTGAAAAATGGAATGGGGAAGGCTGGGGCGGAAATGATCCTGTACCGTTGGTGTATTTTTCAGAGGATCAGTCACTTTGGGGAATAGGTGAGGCAAGCTTTGTTGAGCTTAACGGTACTCTTTACATATACTATACCGTTTCAGGCTCAAACGGACATTCCACAGCAGTTGCCACAGCTGATGCAACAGATGAAAACTGGCCCCTTACAATGGAATTCAAGGGCTATGCTCTTACTAAAACCACAAGCGATGCAATTGATGTTAAATATGTAGACGAATATAAAAAATTTATAGCGGTTGCAAGCGATGACCGCCTAACAAAGGACAGCTATATCGTATTTTACGAATCTCTTGACGGCTTGAGCTTTGAAATAACAGATATCTGTAAAAAGGATATTCTTCAATATTGCCATAATCCCGGAATTTCCGGAAGCTTAAACGGCCATATCACACCGGGCATGGATACATTTATTGCTTATGCTTACGGACCGAAATGGGGAGTTTGGAATACCAGGTATCAACCGATAGAATTATCTCTTGGAGATAAACCCGATATTAGTGAGAAAATGGGAGAAAATCGCCCTAATTACAGCTTTGTGAGGGATACAAGAAGTCAGGCGGAGCTTGATTATGTGGGAATAAGCGCGCAAACAAACTGCGTTTTGCGTGTTCCCTCCAACCGTTCAAGCGTTATTTTGTATACCGCTGCCTGCACAGCCTTTCATGACAGCTGGCGCAATCTGTTCAGCTACCGTAATGAAATAGAAGCATACGGTTACGATGAATCGGTGATTAAGAGAAAAAGCGATAATTATCTTGAATTTGAGGTAGTGGGTGTTGGAGAAACTGTTGTTACCGTTGAATTCAGAGGACATCTTACACAGGTATGTGTGGTGGTATATGAAGCGCAGTCAGAGGGAAAGGTAAGCGCAATAGAGCCGTTTGGCACTTATCGCTACGATATATCACCTGATCCCGGAAATAAATATGAACCTCAGATAAAAACCCTTGTCTATTATGATAACGGGAAATGGGAAATGATATGGTCAACCAAGGAGTATGATATTGAATATGAATATGATACAGAAAAAATAAGTGTTGATAATAACAGTCATATTATACCAAAGGAAAACGGAACTCATACAATAACCGTGAAATACGGCGGCTGTTCCTATGATATTACGGTTAATGTTTCATTGCCCGATCTTTCACGATTGAGCTTTGGCAATGAAATGAATTTTGAGGATCTTATCGACCATAAAAACAATACACAATGTACCGTAACGGATAATAAGAAGCTTCTTTGTAAAGTAACTTCATATACCGATCCGTATATAAATATAGACTATAGTATGGGTAAGATGAAGGCGCAGGAGTATACATCTCTTACTTTGAAGTATATGATACCGCGCTCAAATGCCCTTTCTTCATATGAATCTCAGATCTTTTTTGCCTGCAATGAATCCGCTGTTTCCGAGGAGAACAGTCAAAGAGCCGCCCTTATAAAAGACGGTAAATATCATGAGATCACCTTTGAACTGTCCGGCAGTGCTTATTGGCAGGGAGATATAAACAAAATAAGATTAGACTTTTTTGATGAATGTGAAAAGGAAGATGTATTCTATATTGAATCAATAACGCTGAATAAATAAGGAGTTGCCCAAAGCAACTCCTTAAAATATTCCTATTTGTTTAAGTATTAAAGATGCTGTAAAGGTAGAAAGAGCAGAGAACAACGTTGTCCATATTACAAGCTGACCTGCCAGCTGCGCATCCCCTTTCATTTCCTGCGCCATTGCAACACTTGATACCGCCAAAGGTGAGGTGAATACCGCTACAAAGGCAGCAAAATGCGCTCCTGAAAAAAGATTTTTAAAAAAGAGAAATGCCACTCCTAATCCAATAAGGGGAACAAAAAGGTTTCTTACAAGAACTCCCGAAATTATTTCCTTTTTGATCTCTGCAACCGTAGAAAATTCAAACTGTGCACCCAATACCAAGAGGCAGAGAGGTGTTGCAACATTTGAAAGATAGTTAATGACCTTGTATACAGGCTCAATATCGGTCAAACGGAAATCTATACCGTTTTTTACTAAAATGCTTCTTATAAGCAGAAACACACCGCCAAGTGCAATACTTTGGATAAGCGGATTTTTAAGTATATCTTTTGTGATTTTTTTGAAATCAGGCTTACCCTCACAGTATACCGACAGGCAAATTACCGCAAGAATGTTGAACAGGGGTATTACCAATGCGGAAAGCAGAGTTGCCACCGCCGCGCCCTCGTCTCCAAACAGACTTTGCGCCAAGGGAATACCTATAAGTGCATAATTGGAACGGAATGCCGCCTGCATAAGAACTCCCCGTCTGTGCCTTTTGTCCGAGCAGAGTGTTGCCATGGGGAATGCAAGTGCAAAGAAAACAAGTATGCATACGAATACATAAATAATATATGTAAATTCAATGTTTTTTGCCGCTTCGATCTTATATACATTCAAAAACAGCATGGCAGGCAAAAAGACTCTGAAAACAAGCTTGTTTGCCATTTTTGAAAATTCGGCGGTCATAAGGTTAAGCTTTTTTAATATGTAGCCTAATGCCACCGTTAAAACTATCGGAGCAACGGCATTCAATGCAAAAATAAGCGAGGACATTTTACAAGATTCCTTTGTTTTACAATTAAGAAGCGGTTGGATAGTATGGAATTATATCAAACCCAGAGCAAGCCGGAATGAGGTGAAACCGCTGCCTTCCTTGTTGGAGAGATATTTTGCATCTATGTGAATAACAGTATCATCTGTCAGTATAACAGTATAACCTATTTCTTCCCGCCTGCTTTTGCCTGAGGTATCTGTGGAGGAGTTTATGTTTAGATTTGTTATGTCCATGCTTTTTACCTTGCGGCTCGATATGTAGTCACTCATTTGTTTTATAGCTGCATCTGATTCCTCTTCTGCTTCCGGATGAATCAAAGCAGCGGCGTCATTTATACGGCCTTCCGAAAGAGCCTGCATCATTTCCTGAACTTTATGGGTTGATTCTGCAGTAGTGGAGACCTTTTTGGTCAGATTTTCAGCCAGGGTACAGCCTGTTAAACAACTCAACAGTATCGCCAGAAATAAAACTAAGCAAAGTGATTTTTTCATAGATAAACTCCTTTTTTTAATATTGTATCATAAGAGAAATTAAAAATCAAGGTATGAAGAAATTTCCTGTACAGCAAAAGAACGAACTTTTGTTTCTCAAAAGTTCGTTCTTTTTGGAGCTGGAAAAGGGACTCGAACCCTCGACCTATTGATTACGAATCAATTGCGCTACCAACTGCGCCATTCCAGCAATTCAAGCTATTATAACACCTCCCATTCCTTTTGTCAAGCACACTATTAACAAAAAATCCTTGAATAGATGCAGAGAATATGCTAAAATTACTGTATTAAATCTTAGGGGAGCGGGTTATGAAACTTACCGATATATCTTACATAAAAAGGCAGATGGAGGTTCACGGGGTTAATTTCAAGAAGAAGTTCGGACAGAATTTTTTAACCAATCCGACAGTGGTGGAACGAATTGCCGAAAATGCAGCTGAGGGTGTTCTTGAAATAGGGCCGGGGCTGGGTGTTTTAACAGAAGAGCTTTGCCGTAATGCCAAAAAGGTGGTTGCTGTTGAAATAGATGATACCATTATTCCTTTGCTCAAGGAAAACACTTGCGAATTTGACAACCTGAAGATAATAAATAACGATATTCTTAAATTGGATATCAAACAGCTTATAGCCGAAGAATTTGAGGGCTGTAAAAGTGTTAGCGTATGTGCTAATCTTCCTTACTACATTACAACTCCGGTTATCATGGCATTGGCAGAAAGCAATTCGGGCTTCGAGAGCATTACGGTTATGATACAGAAGGAGGTAGTTACCCGCCTTTGTGCCAAGCCGGGAAACGGAGAATACGGAGCAATAACCGCCTCACTATCCTATTACGGCAGATGTGAAAAGCTCTTTGATGTTTCTGCGGGTAATTTTATACCAAAGCCAAAGGTTGATTCTGCGGTAATGCGCATAAATCTTTTTGAAGAGCCGCCCGTTGAAGCCGATAAAACAATACTTATGAAGGTTATCAGAGGCGCTTTTTCTCAACGCCGCAAAACTCTTGCTAATTCACTTGGTACGGAGTTCTCTCACTTTAACAAGGCTAAGATTACACAAATCATTGAAAAAGCAGGTTTCTGTGCCGATATAAGAGGAGAAAAGCTTTCCCTTGAGGATTTTGCCAAAATAGCCAATGTAATAAGCGAAATGTAAAATATAATCAGAAAGTGAAATATTTAACAATTTGTAAAAAAGCTTTATTTGTTTGGAATTTGTATTGCTTTTTTGGAGAAAATATTATATAATAGATTTGATTTTGGATTTCTTTTACAAAATTACAGAGAACATCCTGAAATCTTTGAAATTGTAAACTAATTGAGGAGGAAAACCCCATGACAAATAATACTTTTGTAAAGAGCTGGATTGATGAAATGGCAGCTCTCACACAGCCTGATAACATCGTATGGATTGATGGCAGCGAAGAGCAGAGACTTGCGCTTCTTGATCAGGCTTTCGCAACAGGCGAAATGATAAAGCTCAATCAGGAGCTTCTCCCCAACTGCTACCTTCACAGAACTGCAGTTAACGATGTAGCGCGTGTAGAACACAGAACATTCATCTGTACTTCCAAGAAGGAAGATGCAGGTAATATCAACAACTGGATGGCACCCGCTGAGTGCTATGAAAAATTAGGTAAGCTCTTCAAGGGCTCCATGAAGGGCCAGACCATGTATGTAATTCCTTACTCCATGGGCGTGGTTGGTTCCGACTTTGCAAAGATCGGTATCGAGCTTACAGACTCTATCTATGTTGTACTCAACATGCTTATCATGACAAGAGCAGGTAAAGAAGTAATCGACGCTCTCGGCGACAGCGCAGACTTTATTAAGGGCTTGCACGCAAGAGCAGATATAGACGAAGAAAACAGATATATCTGTCACTTCCCCGAAGATAACACAATCTGGTCTGTTAACTCCGGTTACGGCGGAAATGTTCTTTTGGGTAAGAAGTGCTTTGCGCTTCGTATCGCTTCCTATCTCGGTAAGAAGGAAGGCTGGATGGCAGAGCATATGCTCATTCTCGGTATCGAAGGTCCCGACGGTGATGTTAAGTATGTTTCCGCAGCATTCCCCTCCGCTTGCGGTAAGACCAACCTCGCTATGCTTATTCCCCCCGAAGTTTATGCTAAGAAGGGTTATAAGGTATGGTGCGTAGGCGATGATATTGCATGGCTTAGAGTTGGTAAGGACGGCAGACTTTGGGCGGTTAACCCCGAAAACGGTTTCTTCGGTGTTGCTCCCGGTACTAACGATAAGTCTAACCCCAACGCGCTCGCTACAACAAAGCGCGATACAATCTTTACAAACGTTGTTCATAACCTTGATAACAACACAGTATGGTGGGAAGGTCTCGACAAGAATCCTCCCAAGAACGCAGTAAACTGGAAGGGCGAGCCGTGGAATCCGGACGACGGTTCCAAGGGTGCTCATCCGAACTCCAGATTTACAGCTCCCGCTATCAACTGCCCGTGTATCTCCTCTGAGTTCGAAAGCCCGAAGGGTGTTCCGCTGTCTGCTATCGTATTCGGCGGCCGTCGCGCTAAGACAGCTC